>CAIKRN010000103.1 GCA_903829855.1 uncultured Opitutia bacterium | reverse complement strand
TTACTTGGCTTCGATGAAGGACTTGAGCTTAGCGAGCTGCTCCTTGGTGAGGGGCACGCGCTCCTTCTTCTTCTTGGGGGGCATGGCAGCATCGTCATCCGGATTGCTGATGCCAAGTTCGCAGCTCTTGTAGAGGGAGCTCTTGGAGATGTCGCCCCAGGTGATGCCGGCGCCAGCTTCCTTGCCGCCCTTGACGATGGTCTCGAGGGAGGTCGCGTCGAAGCCGCCCTTCGGCTTCTTGGTCTTGTCCTTGCCGTGGCAACCGATGCAGCTCTTTTCGAGGATCGGGGCGATGTCGGCCTTAAAGGCTTTCTCGTGGTCAACCGCGGCGAAGGCCGAGGAAGCAGTGAGGAGGGTGAGGAGAGCGAGGGTACGCATGGTGTGTGGAGGTATTAGGGAAACCCCAAGGTATGCCGAAAGTTCCACCTTTGGGGAGAAAAAAATGCCTATTCCTTGATGGCCCAGACCCGGCAGGCCTCCTGGAGGCGGACTGGGATAAAGGCCTCAACCCGGGTGCCCTCGGCTAAGGCCTTGGAGCTTAGAATCGTGGCCCCGGCGTGGAGCCTGGAGAGCATAGCATACTGGTCATGGGGGATGAGCAGGGTCATCTGCTCATCTCGGCTGGAGGCGCATTCCTCGAGTCTTTCTAGTAAAGCCGCCAGGCCTTCGCCCGTCCGGGTGCTGATGAGCTTGGCGTCCGGGTGGGCGGCCATGGCCTCGGCACGTTGGACTTCGTCGCAGAGGTCGGCCTTATTTAGGACGGTGATAATCGGTCGGTCGCCGGCCCCAATTTCAGTCAGAACCTGCAGGGTCGTCTCGGCATGCTTTTCGCGTTCGGATGACCCTAGGTCGATGACGTGAATCAGGAAGTCTGCCTGGACGGCTTCTTCAAGTGTGGCTTTGAAGGCCTCGACGAGTCGGTGCGGTAGGCGCCGGACGAAGCCGACGGTATCGGTCAGGAGAAGGGCTCGTCCGGAGGGCAAGGCGAGGCGACGGGTGGTCGGGTCGAGCGTCGCGAAGAGTTTATCGGCTGCGAGCACGCCAGAGCCGGTGAGTTTATTGAGCAACGAAGATTTGCCGGCATTAGTGTAGCCGACGATGGAGAAGGTCGGCAGCGGGATGCGCTTGCGCTGTTTCCGCTGAGTGGCGCGTTGGGCGACGACTTCCGTGAGGTCGCGCCGGACCTTGGCGATCTTGTCGCGAATCTTGCGCTGATCCATCTCCAGCTGCGTCTCGCCTGCATCGCGTTGCATCGTACCTCCGCCGCGCTGGCGATCCAAGTGGGACCACAAGCGCTTTAGGCGCGGCAACATCTGTTGTAACTGCGCTAGCTCGACTTGCAGCACGGCTTCCCGGGTCTTCGCCCGGGTGATAAAGATATCCAGGATGATCTCCTGACGGTCGATGGCCCGGAGTTTGGCGTCGCGTTCCCAGTTGCGCTGCTGGGCGGGGGTGAGTTCGTCGTCGAAGATAATCAGGCCACACTCGTGGTCGCGGGCCAGTTGGGCGATTTCCTCCATCTTGCCAGAGCCGACCAGATGCCGCGGGCTTACTTCGCGGATTTTGGCGAGGACGGAGCCGCGGATTTCCACCCCGACGTTGCTGACAAGCTCATGGAGCTCGTCGAGGAGTGCTTGGGCTTCGGCTTCCGTATCTTCGGAGCGTTGGAGGCCGACCAGGATCGCACGGTTGGAGCGGGCGATGACTTCAGGGTCGAATGGGTCGAGCGGTTTATCTTCGGGATCAGACACGTGTACGGAAATAAAAAGGGGAAGGGCACTGTGGCCCTTCCCCTTGGAGGAAGCAAAACGATTTGCAGGGATTATTGGCCGAACTCCACCCAGTCGATGTCCATCAGCCCGCCCTTGCCGGGATTGACTAAGACCAAGAAGACATTGTGGCGTCCAGGTGCAGCCGTCACGGGCGCCTTATTGTCTTCGAACTTATTCCACGCTCCCGTGAACTTAATATCCACCGTCGCGACAATCGGGCCGGTGGGTGAATCGAGGCGGACTTCGATTTTGCTACCTTTGACGGCGCCCGCGGAGGCACGGACATTAATGCTCTTCGTCGAGCCAAGGTTCAGGTCCGCAAAGCGGATCGTCGCCCCGTGGGTCGTCGAGCCTACGTGCTTACCATTCTTGGTGGCGCCAGTGACGTCGCCGGATTTGGCTTCAATGCGCGGGAAGCGCAGGGAGACCGTAGCCTTACCCGTCAGGGAGTTCGCTGGGGCGGCACCGAGGTCGGTGTAGAGCGCTTCGATGATTAGGTTGCCAGGTTTGCCATCCTTGGGTGCGGTGACTTCGCCCGTGAGTCCGCGGGAAAGCGTCGGCCCGCCTTTGCCTTTCTCCAGGGAGAGGAGCCAGTGGAGCATAATCGCGACTTCATCCTCGGTGTGCTGCGGGTGAGCGAGCATCGGAATCACTCCCCAGACGCCACTGCCGCCGAGTCGGACTTTCTTGTTCAGGAGTTCATCCGCGCCAGCCTGTTTGCGGTACTTATCGGCGATGGCCACGAGTGCTGGGCCCACGAGCGGGGTTTCCATCGCGTGACAGTTAAAGCAGTCGCTCTGACGCATCAGGGCGAGGCCAGCATCGACCGCCGCACCTTTGCCGTCGGCGGGTAAGAATGCGGAAGTCACCACGGTGCGGATGCCGAAGTCGGCTTCCTTGCCCTTGGATGAACCATCTTCCTTATCAGAGATGGCCACCGCGTAGCTAATCTTCGCGCCGGGCTTGAAGAAATCACCGTTCTGCGGCGAAGTGAATTCCACGACGGGAGCAGTGTTGCCGACCACGATGGGTACGGCGAAGGAAGATTCGCCGCCTTGGCCGTCGCTGACGGTGAGCTCGACGGAGAAGTTGCCAGCTTGTTCGAGGGAGACCGCGAGTTCTTCGCCCGTACCGAGGGCT
>CAIKRN010000102.1 GCA_903829855.1 uncultured Opitutia bacterium | reverse complement strand
GGAGTTGGCCCGAATCTTCAACGTCCCCTTCCTGCTCAAAGGAGGGCACGCGGAGGGCGACGAACTGGTGGACGTGCTCGCCACCCCCAATGGTGAGACCAAGAGCTTCCATGCCAGACGGGCCCCCGCGGTGGATACCCACGGCAGCGGCTGTACCCTTTCGGCGGCCATTGCCGCCCAGTTGGCGAAGGGGAAAAACTTGAGCGAAGCCGTGACCATCGCCCACGCCTACCTCCAGGGGGCGATCCACGGCCCGATTCAAGTGGCTGGATTGAATTGTATCCGACACCTTTGAAAAGGGGTAGGGGCAGGGGTAGGGGTAGGCTTTAACTGCTTAAATTTAGTAATAATGAGCTCTTTCCTGCCTTTTCCCGCCCCTATCCCTACCCCCACCCCTTTGACTTTTCCCACCCCCACCCCCACCCCTACCCCTACCCCTAATTCAAGCCACTTATTCACACTTGCCCCCACGAGGAGCAGTCCTTTTCTAACCCATTCCCTGCAGGCTTCGCCCTGCTCCCCTGACCATGCCTAAAAAGAACGCCGCCAAGCAGTCCCCCTCCAAAGCCCCCTCCGCCGTCTCCGCTAAGACTGGCGTCAAGATGCGCGGTTGCGATGTCATGGTCCGCTGCCTCGAGAACTTGGGCGTCGACACTATTTTTGCCTATCCGGGAGGTGCCTCGATGGAGCTCCACCAGGGCCTGACTCGCTCTAAGAAAATTCGCACTATCCTGCCTCGTCACGAGCAAGGCGGCGCTTTCATGGCGCACGGTTACGCCCGCTCCACGGGTAAGCCTGGCGTGTGCATGGCGACCTCTGGACCCGGTGCGACGAATCTCGTTACCGCGATTGCCGATGCGCACATGGACAGCATCCCGCTGATCTGCATCACCGGCCAGGTCTACCAGCAGTTCATCGGTCGCGCCGCCTTCCAGGAAACCGACTTCTACGGCATGACCCTGCCGATTGTGAAGCACTCCTTCCTCGTCCTCGATTACAACGAGCTACCGAGCATCATGTACAAGGCCTTCAAGATCGCCACCACTGGTCGCCCTGGCCCCGTCGTGATCGACATCCCGAAGGACATCCAGCAGCACGAGTGGGTCCCGGTCTTCCCGAAGAATCCCGACGACGTTTCCATCCCCGGATTGCCCGTGCCTCCGAAGGCTCCGGACAGCGAGTTAGAGCAGGTTTTACGCCTCATCGAGAAGTCCAAGCAGCCCGCGCTCTACATCGGCGGCGGCATCCTTTCCGGCGACGCCCACAAGGAACTCCGCGCCTTCGCTGAAGCCACCGGTATCCCCGTCGCGTCCACGCTGATGGGCCTCGGCGCCTTCCCCTGCGACCATCCGCAATCCCTTTACTGGTACGGCATGCACGGCACCGTCGCCGGCAACTGGGCCGTCTGCAAGAGCGACCTCCTCATCACCATGGGTGCGCGCTTTGATGACCGCATCACCGGAGCCATCGAGAAGTTCGCACCCGACGCGACCATCGTCCACATCGACATCGATCGTTCGGAGCACCAGAAGAACAAGTTCGCGGACTACCCGATTCATTCTGAAATCAAGCACGCACTCGGCCGCATGGTCACGCTCGCCAAGAAGGGCTTCAAGAAGCCTGACCTGAAGAAGTGGTACGAGACCATCAACGGCTGGAAGAAGGAGCACCCGTATCCGTTCAGCTACGAGCGCAAGACCAAGCACATCCTCCCGCAGGAAGCCATCGAAGTCCTCTTCGAAGAAACCAAGGGCAAGGCCATCATCGCCACCGGCGTCGGCCAGCACCAGATGTGGGCCCCGCAGTACTACCGCTTCAACGAACCGCGCCGCTTCATCAGCTCGCTCGGTGCCGGCACCATGGGCTTCGGCCTCCCTGCCGCCATCGGCGCCAAGGTCGCCAACCCAAACACGCAGGTCATCGACATCGATGGCGACGGCTCGTTCCTGATGAACATTCAGGAACTCGCGTGCATGAAGATCGAGAAGATCAACGCCAAGATCCTTATCCTCAACAATCAGCACCTCGGCATGGTCGTGCAGTGGGAAGACCGCTTCTACGCCGGCACCCGCGGCCACACGATCCTTGGCGACGCCAAGAATATCGGCTCTCCCGACAACCCGGGCGGCCTCTACCCTGACTTCGTCAAAATCGCCAATGGCTTCGGCATCAAGGCCCGCCAGGTCATGAAGCGCGAAGACCTCCGCGCCGCCATGCGCGAGATGCTTGACCACGACGGACCTTACCTGCTCGACGTCATCGTGCCCTACACCGAGCACGTGCTGCCCTTCATACCGCAGAAGAAGTCGGCGATGGAGATTTTGACGAAATAAACGCGAGGCGTTTATTTCGAGGGGACACGCGGGCAAGGGGACACGTGGGCAAGGGGAGAATAAACAGGGGCGCGTAAGCGCCCTTTATTTTTGCATGGATTC
>CAIKRN010000101.1 GCA_903829855.1 uncultured Opitutia bacterium | reverse complement strand
TAAAGGTTGTCGAACTTCGACTTCGTGGCGGTGTCGTTGACGTTGACCGTGGGCACGAGGAGGGAACCCTCTTCGAGCATGCGGTAGAGGCGCTTCACGCCGGTGGTGGTCTCTTCCGACACACCCTTCCAGCTCTTCACAACCTTATGCCAGTGGCCGGGCTTTTCCTTGGCGACCTTCTTGAGGAGATTCTTGATGATCTGCTCTTCTTCGGATTCCGAGGAAGACCAAGCCCACTTGGAACCGTTCTCGAGCTCGTAGCCCTTGTGGATCAACAGCGTGGCGTCACCACCGTCATCGACAATCAGCTCAGGGCCGTCGCCATTGGGCCAAGTGAGGGCGCGCATGGTGCACTCCCAATACTCGACGAGATTCTCACCCTTCCAGGCGAAGACCGGGATGCCCGCCTTGGCAATCGCGGCGGCGGCATGGTCCTGTGTGGAGAAGATATTGCAGGAAGCCCAGCGCACATCGGCGCCGAGGTCGACGAGCGTCTCAATGAGGACGGCCGTCTGAATCGTCATGTGCAGTGAGCCGGCGATGCGCACGCCCTTGAGGGGCTTACGCTTACCGTGCTTGGCGCGCAGGGCCATGAGACCGGGCATCTCGTGCTCGGCGACCTGGAGTTCCTTGCGGCCCCATTCGGCGAGGCCGAGATCGGCGACTTTGAAGTCGGCCCCCTTCTTGGAGGCGCGAGTGGTTTTCTTGGAAGGCATGGTGATGTGATGAAAGGATTAGCGGACGTTGCGGTTGATAGCCTTAATGAAGGCGGCGAGCTTCGAGGTGACTTCCCAAGGCAGGCCCTTCTTGCCGAAGTGACCGTAATGCGTGGAAGCGCGGTAGATCGGACGGCGCAGGTCGAGTTGGCGGATGATTTCAGCCGGATTGAAGAGGAAGATCTTCTTCACCGCGGCGAGAATCACGGCGTCATCGACGGCACCCGTGCCGAACGTGTCGAGGTGGATGCTGGTCGGTTCAGGGTGGCCGATAGCGTAGGCGACTTGGAGTTCGCAGCGCTCGGCGGCACCGGAAGCAACGATGTGCTTAGCGACCCAGCGGGCCATGTAGGCAGCCGAACGATCGACCTTGGTCGGATCTTTGCCGGAGAAAGCGCCACCACCGTGACGGCCCATGCCTCCGTACGAGTCGACGATGATTTTACGGCCGGTGAGGCCGCAATCGCCCTGAGGACCACCGACCACGAAGCGGCCGGTGGGGTTGATCAGGTACTCGGTCTTCTTGCTGACAAGGGCCTTCGGGAGGACCTTGCGGATAACCTGCTCGATGCAGAACTTCTCGATGTGGCGGTGAGAGACGTCAGCCGTGTGCTGGGTCGAGATGACCACGTTCTCAATGGCGACGGGGACGCCGTCTTCATAGCGCACGGCGACCTGGGACTTGCAATCAGGGCGAATCCATTCGGTACCCTTGGCACCGGACTTGCGAATGCGGGCCAGCTCGCGGTTGAGGCGATGGGCGAACATCACTGGGGCCGGCATCAGCTCCGGGGTCTCCATGGTGGCGTAACCGAACATGATGCCTTGGTCGCCGGCGCCCATCTTGGCGTGCTTCTTGCCTTCGGCCTTACGCTCATCGACGCCTTGGGCGATATCCGGGGACTGCTTCGTGAGCAGGTTGGTGATGAAAACCTTGTCGGCGTGGAAGACGTCGTCGTCGTTCACGTAGCCGATGTCGCGGATTGCGGCGCGCACGACCTCCTCGAAGTTAACCTTCGCCTTGGTCGTCAGTTCGCCGGCGATGACGACGTGGTCGCTCTTGACTAGGGTCTCGCAAGCAACGCGGGAGAACCGGTCCTGGGCGAAGCAGGCGTCGAGGACGGAGTCCGAGATGCTATCGGCGACTTTGTCCGGGTGGCCCTCGCCGACGGATTCGGACGAGAAGGTGTAGGAGTCATGACTTGCCATAAGGCTCACGAATCAAAGGGGTAAGCCGCCTTTAAGCAAGTTTGTATCCATGTATCAAGATAGGAGGATATGTCATATGGGCCCAAAAGCAGAGCTCTAGGCAACGGCGGGGTCTCCGAGCCCGCTGTGGCCTAGATTGCGATTCGCACCCCGGTCCGCGAACGGACGGCTCGGAGAGCCGTCCCTACCTAGACACAGGCGGATGCGATGTCATCGCATCCCTACCTAAACAAAAAGGGCGCCCGTAGGCGCCCTTGGTTTCCGGCTGCGCCCGCCTTAGCCTCCGATTGCCTTCAGCGTACAGAGGTAGTCAATGAGCGAGGTGAGTTCTTCGACCGTGAGGCCGGCAGCGAGGCCTTCCGGCATCATTGACTGCGGGAGGTGCTTCTCTTCCTTCACGTTGGCGCGCTTCACCTTAGTGACCTGGCCGGCGATGTTACGCAGGGTGATTTCACCATCGGCTTCACCGCTCACAAAACCGATCTGCGAGGAGCCATCCTTCATATCGAACTGGAAGGTCTGGAAGCCCTGGGCAACGACCTTGCTCGGGTAAAGCACGGACTCGACGAGGTATTCGCGCGGAAACTTCACGCCGACGGAGCCGAGGTATGGGCCCTTCTGCTCGGCCGTGAGGGAAATCGCGTGGCAGGCGACACAGCCCTGCTTCGTGAAGAGGTTCTGCCCCTGCTTGACGTTACCGTGTCCCTTAAGCACGGCGGCGGAAACATCTGCGAGCTCAAGCTGGGCGATCTTCTTTCCCTTCCGGGCGAGCGCCTTCTTGCCGGCTTCCATCGCCGCCTTCGCCGCGTTGTTCTGGAGGGCGTTGTCGCCCTTCATGCCCGACTCCAGCTGCTTGTCGAAGCCGGTCAGACCGAGGTCAGTGATGGCATAGAAGAAACCGAGGTCGCGAGGATTCTTGTCCACGAGGGCCTGCACCTGCTTCTTCTGATCGGGCTTCGACAACGGGCTGTTGAGCGCGTTGAAGAGAGCCTTCCAGAGAATCGTCGACGTCGCGTCATCGGCGCCGTTCGCGAGGTTGCGAAGCTTGCCAACCTGCTTGAAGCGCTCGGAGTCGTAGATGAACTCATTCACAAACTGGAGGGCCTCGCCAGGGGCGGAACTATCCTTCGACCAGAGTCCGAGGATTTTGAGACGGTTCGGGAAATACGGGTCACCCTTGTCGCCCTGAGCGATGTCGACCACGTGGAGCGCCTTGAAGCACTCGATCTTTTCATTCCATGCACGGCCCGCCTGTGTCGCGGCGTCCGTGAGCAGAATCACATCGGAAGGCAGGAGATTCTGGGAAGACAGGGCGAGGCGAAGCGGGTCAACGCCGGCGAGTTTCAACGATGAGACCGCGATGCGGTTCTTAGCGATGACCTCCAGCGAAGCCAGACGGGCGTTCTTCGGCAGCTTGGGGTAAGCCTCTTCAATGGCTTTATGGATACGAGCGGTCGCGGACCATTCAGCTGGCTCGAAGTACGGGCCACGATCATCCGGGCGGGTGCTCCACCAATCCTTGTAGTTCCAGGGCTTCTCCACGTGGTAGAGGCGGGCGAGGGCGCCAACGGCGCCGACGCGGGTGCCATCATCCGCTTCCTGCGAGAGGGCGATCACACCAGCGACAGCGGCATCCGTATGTAGCTCCTGGAGCACGCGGAAAGCGATGTAGCGCTTGGCTGGGTCGGCGGCGGCGGCCAAAGCGGCACGCTCGTTACCCAGGCGAATGAGGGCGTTAATCGCCGTGTGCGGCAGACGATAGTGCTCGCCGTCCTTTAATTTGGATTCGTCGATGGACCAGGTTGAAGCGGCGTCGATAATAGCAGTGGAGGCGTCCTTGGCGCCGAGGCGCTGGAGGCCCACGACGGCTTGGAGTCGGACGCGAGGGTTGGCATCCTTCAAGGCGTCGACGTAAAGCTGCACCGGCACGCCTTCAAGCTCCTTGAGGCGATCCGTCATCGCACGCAGGGTGAACTCGCGGACCGCATCATCCTTGGAGAGGGCAACGAGGCCGGCGGTCGCATCCTTGCCCAGCATCTGCTTGTAAGTGAAGATCGCGGCGACACGGGAGTAGAGATGCCGCTTAGCGTCCTGCGCCAGAGCCAATACGCCCGCAGCCAGAGGGGTCTTCTTAAGATCAATAAGACGGCGGGAAGCCTCGAGGCGCTGTACGGTGGAGTCGGAGCCGAGTAGTTGCACGAGCTCTTCGTCTGAGACCTTCGTCACGTCGACATATTTAGCGCGGGTGGTGCCCACGGGCTCAATCAGCTGAATCTGGCCGACCTGCTTGCCCGCTCCTTGATAACTGAAAACGCCATCACGCCAGTCGGCGAGGTAGAGACGGGAATTGCCGTCGACGTCGAGGTCGGTCGGCTTTTTGACGTCCTGGAAAATATCTTGGGTGATCGTGAAACTGGCCTCAAAGGGGGACAGCTTGTGTGCGTAGAGTTTATTGGTCGTCCAGTCGCACGAGAACAAGGTGTCATTCCAATTCTTAGGGAAGCCGGGTTCGCTCAGGTAAAGCACCCCGGTACCGGCGCCGCCACCGTAGTCGGCGAGGGGCGGGGCCAGCTCATCGATGAAGCCTTTATACAAGCGGGGGTAGCCAGGATTAGAGAGGGAAGTGTAATGGAGAAAACGCGTATTCCAGCCCTTGCCGTCATTGGTGTTATCGCGGGAGAACATGTCGAGCGTCGGGGTAATCCCGATATCGACGATATTACGGGTCATCACCGTGTAAGTTTCCAACTCGGAGCCATCGGGGCGCACCCGGAGAACACCGCCGCCCTGCAGGGTGACGCGCGAACCATCGCGACTCTTGGCGCCGTCCATATCCTTTAGGATGCCAGCACCGAAATCGCCAACGGCGATATAGAGCCAGCCATCGATACCCATGCGACAGGCGTTGGTCGTATGATCGGCGCCGCGGGGGTGCTCGATACCGCCGCCCAAACCTTCGACGAGAAGAATCTTCTCATCGGCTTGGCCCGTGCCCTTCGTGTCGCGGAAGGCGGTGAGGAATGGAGGGTGGATGAGGTAAAAGACGCCGCCGACGAAATGGCCGCCGCGGGGGCTGTCGACCTTGAGGAACTCCGTGACGGAATCCGCTACGCCCGTGCCCTTTGTGTCGCGGGCAAGCAGAATCCGGCCCATGCCCGGAATGTGTCCGAGCGAGCCGTTCTTATCGGACGAAATATAGAGATCGCCGTTGCCGGCCGCCGAGAGCGCCGTCGGGTAGAGCTCCGGCTCCTGCTTGGTGCCGACATATTCGTGGATGGTGAAGCCTTCGGGGACCGCCTGCGCCAAGGCGGCGAGGAAGAGGAGGCTGAGTGATGAGCGTACCATAGGTGTAGCGGGGTATGGGAGTAGATGTAGCCCTCCCGGGGTTTGTTCCAAGCGGGAAGAGCATTCGCCCCCATCTTAGCGTCTTGCCCGTCCGCTTCCGGGGGATAACCCTCGTGCCATGGCCCTTCCGGTGCTCAAGCTCTTCCCCCG
>CAIKRN010000100.1 GCA_903829855.1 uncultured Opitutia bacterium | reverse complement strand
TAGCGTGCGGCGCCTGTACCAAACGCGCCGGGTCGGTCATGCTGGCACGCTCGACCCGATGGCCACTGGCTTACTCATCCTCCTGGTCGGTAAAGCCACCAAGGCCTCCGACCAACTGATGGCACAGGAAAAAGAGTACCTGGGTGAAGCCACCTTGGGTATCGTCACCGACACCCAAGATGCCGAAGGCGAGACCCTCGAGACGAACCCGGTCCCGGAAATCACCGAAATTCAGATCCGCGATGCCCTCGCCTCGATGCTGGGTGAACAGTTTCAGATTCCGCCGATGCACTCAGCCAAGAAGATTGGGGGCAAGAAGTTGTATGAGCTCGCACGAAAAGGCCTCGAGGTGGTGCGAGAACCCCGGGCGATTCGTATCGACGCCTTCGACCTCATTTCCTGGCAGAGCCCTAAAATCAACTTCCGCGTGCATTGCACCAAAGGTACCTACGTCCGCACCCTCGCCTACGACCTCGGACGTAAACTCGGGCCAGGCGCACACCTCTCGATGCTGCGACGGACCCGCTCCGGCAATCTAGACCTCAGCCGCGGACATACCCTGCAAGCCCTCGGCGCCATGAATGATGAGCAACTTCTCGCCGCACTCGTGCCGGCCCAAGAAGCCATTGGAGCCGCTTGAGCATGAGTCACGGACCAGCCATCCATCTCGCCATCGGTGCCTTTGACGGTGTTCATCTCGGCCACCGCGCAGTCCTCCACTCTGCCCGTGAAGCCGCGCGCGCCGACGGCGGAATCGTCGGCGTGCTGACCTATGACCCTCACCCGAGCAAATTCTTGCGGCCCGAGTCCGCCGTCCCACTGATTTTCACGCGAGCCCAGAAAGATAACCGGCTAACCGAAGCAGGCGCGCAACTGATTCATCACGAGAAGTTCGACCGCGCCCACGCGGCCATCGAAGCGGCCGATTTTCCGAAGTGGCTCAAAGCAAATTTTCCCCACCTTAAGTCCATCCATGTCGGTTCTAATTTTCAGTATGGCCGTGGCCGAGCCGGCAATGGCGAGAGCCTGATTGCCCATGCGGAGATCCAAGGCTTGGGCGTGAAGCTCGTGGCAGCTGTGCAACTAGGCAAAGAGACCGTGAGCAGCTCACGCATCCGCCAGTGCCTGGCCGCAGGCGACCTCGACCTCGCTAACGCGATGCTCCTCCGGCCTTACGAAGCCGAGGGCACCATTATCGGCGGAAGACAACTTGGCCGCACCATCGGCTTCCCGACCGTCAATATCGCCTGGGAACCCGAACTTAAGCCGGCCTTCGGCGTCTATGCTGTCGAAGTCATCTTTAACGGGGAAGCCATGCCGGCGGTCGCCAATTACGGGTTACGGCCAACCGTTGAATCAGGGCCAGTCGCGCCACTACTCGAAGCCCATATTCTGCGCGGCCTAGCACCGTCGACGGGCGACGTCGTCCGACTCAGCTGGGTCCGCCGACTTCGAGCTGAACAAAAGTTCGCGAACCTCGACGCACTGCAGGCACAGATTGCCAAGGACTCCGCGCAGGCCAGGCAGCTACTCGGTTTGCAGGCCTGACCCAGTTTAGGCGCCTTGCGCGAACTTCTTGATGATGCCGCCGAAAGCGCCGTTTGAGAAGAAGATGACGCAACGAGGTGACTTATCTGATTTCACAAGCGCGGTGAGCTCGGCGAGCAAGGCGTCGTTGGAAGCAGGCGCGAAGCCCTTCTTGCCGACAGCGGTGATCGCCGCCGCCACACCTTCGCTGTCGAAACGTTCCTCGCCGAGTTTATCGGCGCGGTGAGGCGGAGCGAGGAAGACCTCGTCGGCTTTCTTGAGCGCCTCGCGGAAAGCGTCTTGCATCACCTTGCGGGCAGCGGTGTTGCTGCGCGGCTCGAAGCAAGCCACGAGGCGATGCTGCGGATAACGAGCACGTAGAGACTCTAGGGTCAAATCGAGCGCAGTCGGGTGGTGGCCGAAATCCTCAATGACCGTCAGATCAGGACGGTCGACGAGCACCTGCTGGCGACGCTGGACGCCTTGGAACTTTGAGAGGGAATCGAGCTTGAGCTTCGTGGGATCCTTGGCGTCGAGCAGGAGACCAGCGGAGACAGCGGCCATCGCCGCGTTGCGGGCATTAAACAGACCCGGCAGGGCCCATTTCACCCTACCCCACTCCTTGCCCTTCCAGACAAGCGTGAAAGACGAGCC
>CAIKRN010000099.1 GCA_903829855.1 uncultured Opitutia bacterium | reverse complement strand
GCCGGCCGACAAGCCGGCCGACAAGACGCACCTGCCTGTTCTTGGGTCCGTCTCCGAAGCTGCCTTTGCTGAAGCTGAAGGCTCCTTGCACTTGCATGACTGGGTGCGCTACGCGAATCCGGATTGCGGCCGTAAGACCGTCCATGGCGATGAAAAGAGCCGCACGATCGTTACCACGGTTGGACGTATTATCTTCAACACCATCTGGCCCGATGAACTCGGTTTCTTCAACGAAACCGTGAAGAAGGGACAGCTCGGCGACCTCATTCTCAAGACTTACAAGTACTGCGGTCGCGAGGCCTCGATTCCGGTCCTTGATGCACTGAAGGAGACCGGTTTCCGCGTCGCCACCAAGGCAGGCATCTCGATCGGCGTCAGCGACATGATCTATCCGAAGGAGAAGGAAGGTCTTGTGCGCGATGCCACCGCCAAGGTCCGCGAATTCCAGCGCCAGAACGAAGCTGGGACGATCACCTCTGAAGAACGACGCAACAAAGTCGTTGATACGTGGTCTGGCGCAACCGATGCCATCGCGGCCTCGGTGTACAGCACGCTTTCCGCTTCTGCCAAGGTGGCTGGCGTCCGCAAGGGCGACCCGCGTCATGCACACCGCATGCTCATCAACCCAGTATGGGTTCTGATGGACTCCGGTGCTCGTGGTAACAAGGCCCAGGTGAAGCAGCTTTGCGGCGCTCGTGGCCTGATGGCCAAGCCGTCCGGCGAAATCATCGAACGCCCGATTCTCTCGTCCTTCCGTGAAGGCCTCTCCGTCTTGGAGTACTTCATCTCGACGCACGGTGCTCGAAAGGGCCTGTCCGATACCGCTCTCAAGACCGCTGACGCTGGTTACATGACCCGTAAGCTTTGCGACGTCGCCATGGATGTCATCGTCACCGACAATCGCGACGTGGCTCCGGGCTCCGAAGTCATCACCATCTCTGACGCCGCCCTCGGTCGCCACCTCGCTGCCGAGGTGGCCAATCCGTCTGGTGCCGCCAAGGTGCTTGCTAAGGCTGACGCGCCTCTGACGGAGGAGCTCATTGCTAAACTTCGTGATGCTGGCGTGGATCGCGTGCACGTTCACCTGCCTAACGGCGTGTGGAAGTCTCCGATTTACGACGGCGACGAACTCCTGGTTTCGCTTTCCGACCGCATTGTGGGCCGTTGTCCGTCCGACGACGTCTTCAATCCGCTGAATCCTTCAGAAATCATTGTGAAGGCCGGCAATCTCATCGACGAACTTGCTGCTAAACGCATCGAGACCGTCGGTATCGATCGCGTCAAGGTACTCTCGCCGCTCACGCACATGAACGTGAACGCGATTCCTCCGACCTCCTACGGGCTTGATCCCTCGACTGGACGCATGGTCGAGCGTGGTACTGCGGTTGGCATTATTGCCGCCCAGTCCATCGGTGAGCCTGGCACTCAGCTCACCATGCGTACCTTCCACATTGGTGGCGTTGCGCAGATCAAGACCCCTGAAATCAAGGCTAAGAGTAAGGGCATCGTCGCCTTCGTAGATCTCACGACCGTCCCGGTTCACGGGAAGTATATTGCTGTCAACGGCAACGGCTCCATCCGCGTGTTGAATGAGCTCGGCCAGCCTGTCGAAGAATACCGTATCGTCGCTGGCTCCCTGGTCGGCGTCGAAGATGGTAAGCCTGTCGACAAAGGTGCGCTGATTGCCGCCTGGGATCCTAATTCTACTCCGATTATTGCGAACTTCGACGGCAAGGTGCGCCTAGTGGACATGATTTCCGGGGTGACCTTCACGGAAGAGCGCGATGCTTCGAATAATGCCTTCTATAAATCGGTCATCGAGCACTCGGATGAGCAGAATCCTCAGATTCAAGTCATCAATGCTTCGGGCAAGGAAGTGGGCTCATTCTCAATTCCTGCTGGCGCCCGCGTGGAAGTGGATGAAGGAGACACCGTCAGCCGTGGTTCCATCCTCGCCAAGATTCCTCGCCAAGCTGCCAAGACACAGGATATCACTGCTGGCCTGCCGCGCATTTCGGAACTCTTCGAAGCTCGTCCTCCCAAGGATGCCGCCGAGATTGCCAAGATTGACGGCTTAGTCCGCTTTGAGCCCTCGGTTCGTGGTAAGAAGCGCCTCGTCATCTCCGACTCCATCGGTCGCGAAGAGGAGCACCTCATCCCGCACGGCAAGCACATCGTTGTCGCCGCTGGTGAAAAGGTGAAGCAAGGCCAGGCCCTCACGGATGGTGCCGTGGATCCACACGACATTCTCGACATCTTGGGTCAGTCCAAGGTTCAAGACTACCTCATCACTGAGATTCAAAAGGTTTACCGCACCCAGGGCGTCGTCATTAACGACAAGCACATTGAAATCATCGTTGCTCGTATGCTCCGCAAGGTCCGCATCACTGAGCCTGGCGATTCCGATTACCTCTGGGGCGAGCAGGTCGACCGCACTCTGCTTGGCCATGCCAACCGCTCGATCAATGAGCGCGGTGGCCAGATTGCTGAGTCCGAGCCGATTCTCCTTGGTATCACCAAGGCGTCGCTTGAGACGGAATCCTTCATCTCGGCCGCTTCCTTCCAAGAGACGACCCGAGTGCTGACGGATGCCGCCACCATGGCTAAGCGGGATAATCTGACGGGCTTTAAGGAGAACGTGATCATGGGACACTTGGTCCCCGCCGGCACCGGCCTTCCCGCCTACCGCCGCATTCGCGTGTTCCAGACGCCTACCCCTACCCCCGCCTAAGGTATCTGAAAGTGACCTACAGACCCCGCCGAATTGGCGGGGTCTTTGTTTTGGGTGGTTTTACTTTGTTTGGGGGTTGATGGGGGGTGGGATTTTGCCTATCTAACTATCAACCCCAAGACCCCCCATGTCTCGTTTCCTCATTGCGGCTTCTTTACTCTCCATTGCTACCGCGGCCCAGGCTGCTAATTGGCTTCCCACCTCGCCACTGATTCAAATCGGTAACGACATTGATATCTTCTTTGACTCTTCCGCTGCGCTGGAGGTGACCGACAACCTCTTTTCAGGATCCGCGAAGAAGTCCGCCACGGATTGGACCGTGACCCCGGGGCTTTCGCTCGAGTACGGCAAGGATTCGGCCCTCTCGATCACCCTCTCCGCCAAGCGTACCTATATTTATTTTAATCAGGCAGAATTCTCCAACCTGCAGGATTCCCGCGACGCCCTGACGGCCGCCATCCGTTACGCTGACGGCGGCCCGCTCACTCTTTCTTTGGATTCTTCCTATCGCGTGACGGCCCGCAATGACGACCTCGTTCAGGCTGGGGTAAGTGTCGCTGCGCTGGGGGCCACGCTCGTACGGCAGGCCGCCTACAACAACGCCTTCAAGGCCAATTACAAGCTGACCGAGAAGATGACCATGGGGCTTGGCTATGCTAATAATTACAACCATTACATCAATCCGACCATCATGGTGGCTTCAGGGATTTCGACTTATAATACCAACTCCCTGAGCGAGATTAACACCAAATCTATTCCTTTTGACTTGGACTACATGGCGTTTGAGAAACTGAGTTTCGGTTTAGCCCTTTCGCACGATGTTTCGGATTACTCGGCTGCACCTTATTTTAATTCTGATGGGACCCCTCGCCCTGCGCTCACGAACAAGCAAATGAACAAGGAATTCGCCGGTTTGACGGTCAAGGGTCAGCTGACGGAGTCGGGTAAGCTCAATGGTGTTATTAAGGTCGGCTACAGCCGTTATAACTATGATGGTGGTGCCAGCACGAACGACCCCTCTTACTCCGTGAGCCTTACGCATGCCCTGACGGAGCGCATCTCGCAGTCGCTGACCCTCAGTCGCGATATCACCGCCTCCTCGACCAACGGCCAATCCTTAACGCAGAGTTACATCTACGGGCTCTCCTACAGCGCGGCTGAGGATTTAAGCCTGAACCTCTCGGTGACAAAATCCGACGTTCTCTCCGATACGGTTAAAGTAAACACGATGATCTACACCCTCGGGGCAGATTATAAATACACGGCCCACCTTAGTTTCCAGGCGGGCTATAACTTCACTGACTCGAAGACCCCGGCCATCCCGCTTTCTTCTTATAATTCAAATACCTTTACACTCTCGGCTGCCTTCCGGTACTAAGCCGCCAGTGGCGAGGATAGGGCGGGGGAGGCTCTGTTGACTAGGCGCCAGATTCAGCTCACGATATCATCATGTTTTCCGCCTTTCACCGCCTCCTCGGCTTCAGCGCCGCCGCTCTCATGCTGGCTGCCTGTGTGACGACTAGTTCAGGCAATGGCACCGTCGCTGAAGGTGAGAACCTTCTTATCCTAGGGGCACCGAACCCAGCTGCTCCCGCTGCCGCCCCGCAGGCCGCCACCACCGCCACCGCTCCCAGTAATATCGTAGCGGCGTCACCAGCCCCTGCCCCCGCCGTGGCGCCAGTTACCCCAACGGCACCAGCCAAGCCCGTTGATCGCCGAAATAGTTATCGGTTACGTGCGCGCGACTTCGTCCGCGTCTTGGTCATCAATGAGCCTGATACCCAGATTGAACGACGCATCAATCCAGATGGGACGGTCGATGTCCCGTATCTCAAGCAGATTATTCCCGTGGCCGGATTGACGATCACCGAAGCTCAGGACGAAATCGCTAAACAGTTCCGCATCTACTTCAAGGAACCACAGGTCGTGATGAGCATCGTGAGCTATGCCGAACGCCGGGTGTATGTCTCTGGGTATGTCGGTAAGCCAGGCCCCGTATCCATTCCGCCCGAGGAGATCCTCACGCTCGGACGGGCATTGTCGATGGCAGGCGGGATCCTGCCGCGCGGTCGCCGCTCGGATGTCGCGGTTAAGCGGATTCACGAGGGCGCCACGCAAGTAATCACGAAAGACATGCGGCGTATCGATTCCGGGGAAGAGCCCGACTTCATTCTCGACGACGAAGATCAAATCTACGTCGAAGATAGTCGCATTTAATTTCCATGGCCACTCCGACACCCGGCCCACAGGGTCAATCTTCCGAACGTCCGCCTGAGGGGAATCGCGGCTACGGTAATTACGGAGGTTACGGTGGCGGCTACGGTAGCTATGGTGCCGGTAACTACGGTGGTCAGGGGTATGGCAACTATGGCGGCTACGGTCGCTATGGCGCCGCCGAGGGCGGCACCTTCCGCACCTACTTCACCATGCTGCGTGAGCGCTATTGGTGGGTTTTGCTCTCCGCCCTCGTCTTCACGACCTTAAGCCTGCTGGTCGCCTATAACGTGATGCCTGAATACCGCGCGACCGGTCGTCTGCGGGTCTTCCGTCTCGCTCCTAATCTCGCAGGTGGCACTTCCGCGGCAGAGGATAATTTCAAAATCGTTTCTAACGATGACTTCTTCACGGCCGTCGAGACGATGCGGAGTGCCAATATCATCGAAGGGGTTTCCAAACGACTGACTACAGCCGAGCGCAAACTCGTCCTGGAACCTTATCAGGGAGGTAATGTTTTTAGCGGACCGCTGACCGAGCAAGAGGTCTTCGCAAAGCAGCGTGCGATTAACCCGCAACGCCAGACCCTGGTCATCAACATCGACTTCACCCACCCGAATCGCGACCTATCCCGCCGGGTTGCAGCGCTATTTTGTGAGGCCATCCAGAAATACAGTGAAGACGAACGTCTCACCGTGACTAATCCTCTCATTGAAAAAGCACGTATCGAAATCGAGACCCTTGATGACAAGGTCCGTAAGTTGTACGAGCAAAAGAATGAGCTGATTAAGAGCCAAAAATTGCTCTCCATTGCCAAGGATACGAATACGTTGACGACAGAGCGCTCCGTGCTCGTTAAGGACCGCGAAGAGACCCGGAAGCAGGTCGATGAGTTTGAGATTATCGCAGCCCTCATGACGGAATACCAGAAGGCCGGTCGCGACTTGGGGGACATCCCGCAGATCCGCGCGGAGACTACGGTCGCCAACTCTCTCGCTTCACTTAGTCAGCTGAAAATTAGTATCGGGACGATGGAAAAGCGCTACACCGAGAAGAACCAGAAGCTCATCGATGAGCGGGCTAAGCTTGCCGAAACGCAGAAAGAGCTGAAGGAGGCTGTGGTACAAGCCGTTAAGCGAGTGCAGGCCTCCCGGGATAACGCCCGCTCTCGCTATGACGCCATCGTCAAGAATCTGGAAACAAAGGAGGGCGAGATATCTAAGCTTCAGGCGGCTAATATTGAACTCGAGCGGGTGGATAAAGAAGTCCGCGCCAGTGAAGAGTTTCTCGGGCGTATGAAGTTGAGCTACGAAGACGCCAAGTTGCGCTCGTCAACTTCCGGCACCGCTACCTCGATTCGTATCTTAGACCAGCCCTCGGTCTCGGATAAGCCGATCAACAAAAACTATTATTTTAATGCGATGCTCGGGCTTGGGGTGGGAGTGGCTTTCGGGGTCATCCTGATCGTTATCATGGGTACCCTTGACGATCGGATTAAGTCCGCCAAGCACATCGAAGGTGGTCTCGGACTGCCCTTACTCGGGACCGTGCCGCGCGTCTCTCAGGTCTCTGGTCCCGATCGCGCCCTATTGGCTCGCCAGGGCAAAGATGGTTTTGCGATTGAATCGTTCCGGGCAATTTATTCCGCCCTGAAGGTGAATCCGTCCGTGGCCACGAGCAAGGTTTTCCTGATTACCTCCACCCGCCCGAGTGAAGGTAAAACCTTTGTGGCGACGAACCTCGCCCTCATTTTTGCGCAACATGGGGAGCGCGTAATCGTGATTGATGCCGACTTGCGCCTCCCGAATGTCGGTCCGTCCCTTGGGTTCGCGGGAGATGGGGGGTTGAGCAGGTGGTTTAATGGAGAGTCGACCATCGATGAAGCGATTGTCCGTGAAGTTGCTCCTGGCCTCGACGTCTTGCCGGTTGGCATGAGTTGCAAAAATCCAACCCAGGTGATTAATAACCCTAAGTTCCTTGCGATGATTGACGACCTGCGTGGGCGCTACGATCGCATCATGATTGACTCTCCGCCTTTAGGGGCCGTCTCGGACGCCCTCCATCTTTTACCTAAGATTGACGGGCTGATTTACGTAGTGCGTTACAACACGGTGAATCTTCGTAATGCAGTCGCCCAAGTCGCGCGTCTCAAAGAAGCTGAAGCCCCCGTGCTTGGGGTCGTGTTAAATAGCATGTCGCAACGGATGTCTTCACATTACACCGACACCTACGATTCTGCTTACAAGAAATACTACGTCTCGGCCGGGGATTCCGCTGAGCCGACTACCCCGTCTAAATCTTAAATTCACCCTTATGCGCCCGTCCGCCTTCCTCCTTCTTGCCTTGGCTCTCGCAGGCTGCCAGCACGCTCCAATCACGGGCCGCTCCCAGCTTATCTTCGTCGACGAATCCGAAGTCGCCTCCATGTCTGCCTCGGAGTTTTCGAAGATGAAGAAGCTGCCGAACGACAAGCGGCTCGCCAAGATCAAGGAGGTTGGGCTCAAGATCGTCGCAGCTGCCCGGCGGGATGATCGCGCGGGCGTCCTACCTCCAACGTCTAAGTGGGAATTCGCTGTCATCGATGACAAGACGCCGAATGCCTTTGCTATGCCTGGCGGTAAGATTGGTTTTAACTCGGGGATGTTCCAATACGCCCCAACGGATGATGACATTGCCGTCATCCTTGGGCATGAAGTCTCCCACGTCATCTGCCGGCACGGCTCGGAACGCGTTTCTCAATCGATGAGCGTCGCCATGGCTGCGGCCATTGCGGACGAAGCCACGAAAAATGCTTCGACCAAGACCCGCTCGAGCTGGATGGCCGCCGTCGGCGTTGGTGCTCAGTACGGCATTCTGTTACCTTTTAGTCGTAGTCACGAATCGGAAGCGGACCACCTAGGTCTTCTCTTTATGGCCCGGGCGGGTTACAATCCTGATGCCGCCCCTGCTTTCTGGGATCGTTTTTCGAAGATTGGCGGGGCGAAGCCTCCCGAGTTCCTCTCAACCCATCCAGCGGACGCCACCCGGGTTAAGCAGCTTCAGTCTTGGCTTCCCGAGGCGCGTGCGCAGATGCCGCATCAGCCCTGAGCTGGTCACTGCTTACGCAGGACGAGCGGGCAGGTGAGATAAATCCCCTTAGGGTCGTTGAGGGCGCGAATCGCTTTAAGCGACTGGGCATTTGCCTTGAGGAACAGCAGGGCAGGGTCGCGGTCGCCCGAGGCCTTGGCGAATAGCGGAGACTCATCTTGGCCATCGGACAGTAATTTCTGGAGCAAGGTTTCCCGCCCGGAATGTAAGGCCGGCACTTGAATCCACTCGGCTTGGGTGAGCTTGGCCATCGTGGTGGCCTCCTTGATCGCATCACGAAGCCCTCCAAATTTATCCACCAACTTAATGTTGAGGGCATCCTTACCCAGCCAGACACGCCCTTGGGCGATTTCGTGCACCCCGTCGCGCTTCAGTTTGCGCCCGTCGGCAACGATCTTCAGGAAATCCTCGTAGACGCCGTCTACCATGGTCTGGACGATAGCGAGTTCTTCTGGTGTGGCGGCCCGATGCATTTCGAGGAGATCTGCAAACCGATTGGTCTTCACACCGTCGGTGCCAAGGTTCACCTTTTTAGCCAGCTCCTGGTAGTTGAAATGCAAACCAAAGACGCCAATTGAGCCAGTGATGGTGGCGGGATCGGCCATGATGATCCCACCCTTAGCGGCGATATAGTAGCCACCACTCGCGGCGACGTCTCCCATGGAGACGACGACCGGGATTCCTTTTTTTCGAAGGAGTGATACTTCGCGTGCGATGATGTCGCTGGCGAAAGCGGAGCCGCCAGGGCTATTGACGCGCAGTACGACGGCTTTGACGCGTGTGTCGCCCCGGAGCATGCGAAGGTCGTGCGCTAGTCGGTCGCCGCCCACCTCTCCGGGTGCGCCCCAGCCGTCCACAATTTCGCCTTCGGCATAGACGATGGCCAGTCGGCCACCGACGTGAGGAAAGGATACCTTATTGGCGTACTTCCCGAGGGTGATTTGGCGGAAAGAAGTTCCCGACATATCGGCGGCCGCCCCGGCCGCAATCAGGCGTTCGACGAGCTCGTCGCGCTGGAGAATGCCGTCAATGAGTTTGAGTTTGAGCGAGGTGGCTGCGTTAAAGTCGCCGGAGGAGTTGGCGGCCTCTTGGAGGGCGACCTGCGTCAAGCCTCTGGACTTGGCCACCTCCGCCACGATGCGCTTCCAAATGCCATTAAGCAGCAGCTCCTCTTGTTCGCGAGCAGGCTCGCTCATGCTGCTCCCAATCATTGGTTCGACGGCGGACTTATATTTGCCCACCTTGGTCACCTGCACGCCGACGCCGAGGAGTTTAAAGGTCTCGCCGTAGTACATATTGAACGAGGCTAAGCCTTTGAATTCCACTTCTCCGGCCGGGTGCATGTAGACTTTATCGGCTACGCTGGCCATGTAGTACTCTCCCTGTGATCCGTTTTCAATCCAGGCGATGACCGGTTTCTTGCTCGAGATCTTGAAGTCCTGGATGGCTTTCCGTAGCTCGGCTTTCTGCACGACCCCGGCGGCCAGTCGGCCAGAGAGGAGGATGCCGGCAATGTTCCGATCCTTCGCGGCGAGGTCGATGGCTTCAAGGGCACGTAGTAGGTCGACCTCCGGCCCGGCACCGCCACCGATGAGCTCGCTCAGCCCTGGGGTCCCGTAGGAAGGCGAGTCATTGATAGCGAGGTCATTGCCGACAACGAGTATCGTCTTAGGCTTGAGGCTCACCGAGGCCGCGTCGGAGCTCTTGTTGCTGGAGCTCCCGATGGCCACAATGAGCACGACGAGTAGGACGCACGTCAGCATCCCGGTAATGAAAGTGCCGACGGCGGAAGCGAGTACCGACTTGAAGAAATCTTTCATGGGGATGATGGGGGTGTGCGGAGGGCGGTGGGTTGCCTATTTATGTCCGCGTGGCTTCTTTTCGCCAACTTAAAGCAACGTTTTCAGCGTCTTTCCTCTCGATGCCGTGCGTCCTTCAGGCTAATATTGGCCCATGTTCGAGTCCACGCCCGGTGCCGCTGTTTCCCGCAAAGCTCTGGCCATCAATCTTGATCGCTCGGCCTACGGGGCTTTCGCCGAAATCGGGGCGGGACAAGAGGTAGTCCGGCATTTTTTTAAGGCTGGCGGTGCCTCCGGCACGGTCGCCAAGAGCATTTCCGCCTACGACATGCGGGTGAGTGATGCTATTTACGGCCACCCCCAGCGTTATGTTTCCCGGGAGCGTCTGGAGCAGATGCTCAACCATGAATATAGCTTACTCGTGGATCGCCTTCAGTCAGAGCGCGGGGCGGTCACGCGCTTTTTTGCCTTTGCGGACACGGTCGCGACGACGCCTCATGATGGTAAAGGGCAGGGCCATTCTTGGATCGGAATTCGCTTTCAAGATGCTCCGCAGGCACAACCCAGTGAAGTTATCCTCCATCTGCGTCTCTGGGATAAGGATGCGGGCCGGCAGCAGGACGCTCTCGGAACCGTGGGAGTTAATCTCATTCACGCCGCATTAAATACGCGTGATAGCGTGGATAATTTCCTCAATGCCTTGGTTGAGGAAGTTGGGGCGGGCCGCGTTGAGGTCGAATTCGCCCACTTCAGTGGCCCGGCGTTTGGTGCCTTTGATAATCGTTCCGCGGCCTTGCGCCTCGTGCGCCTCGGGTTGACGGATGCGGTCCTCTTCGGTCCAGAGGGCTCGCCTCAGGTGCCGAGCGAATATTTTTACAAAAAGTCGGTCCTAGTCGCCCGTGGTACTTTTAGGCCGGTTTCCATCGTCAATGAAGACATGCTCGCCTGCGCCATGCGGAGCCTGCCGGATGCCGGTAAAGACGTTCTGGCGCTTTTCGAGATGTGCATCGGGGCCGACCCGCATCCCGAATCGGAACTCATTGACCGGATCCGTCTCGTGGGCGCCATGCAGCACCCGCTATTAGTCACCCGGCATCGTGGTTGGTATCGCCTGCCGGCTTACTTCCGTCTGCATACGACTGGAAGTATCACGCTGGTCGCGGGAATGAATAACCTCGTCGACCTATTTAATCCCGAGCACTACACACATCTCGAGGGCGGCGTGCTGGAGTCTTGCGGTCGCCTGTTCAAGGACGGCGTCCGCGTCATGGTTTATCCGATGCGCGGAGACCAGCTCCGTCGGCTCATCCTTGATCCGGTGGCGTGTAAGGTTTGTTTCCCCGAAAGCTACAGTGTTGCGGAAGACTCCGTCGTCACGGCTTCAGATATCCAGATGCGGCCTTCCGTTGCGGGATTATTTCAGCACCTTCTTAACAATGGTTTCTTGGTCCCGATTACGGGCGCCGACCCATCCGCGATGGCATGTCAGCCGCGCACCCTGGCAGAGCGTATCCGCAAAGGGGAAGTGGGCTGGGAGAAAGAAGTGCCTCCTTCCGTGGCCGTTGCCATCCGGAGCCTGAAATTGTGGGCTAGTTAGTGTATGTCACCCTCCGTCACTTCTTTGCCTTCCGCCCATGATGCAGAGCTCTCGCTCTCCGTCGAACGGGCCTATCGCGAGGCCTTGGTCACCGATCGTCTCGGCACCATTTGGTCGCTGATCGCGGCCAAGTGTTTCCTGGCGCAATGGGCGATCGACCAATACGCGATTCCCGTCCGCGGGCTTTTCTTTGTCTGGACGCTCACACTCGTCATGGCTGTGATGGCGTCGCTTTATTATCTCCACGCGCACCGCGTGAAACTTTATTTACTGCCTACCCACTTCCGGGTGAACACCGCGCTACTTGCCGGATTGGTCGTGGCGTTGAGTTTTATTACGTATGCCCACTTCGCGCTTGGCTTGCTTGCCGCACCCATGGCCGCCGCCCTAGCTTGCGTATTGCTGGGCTCTTGGTCGCTCGCTCGAGCCGCCTTGCGGAGGTGCTGGGAGCCCGTGCTGGGTGCGCTGCTTTGGTGGGGCTTCGCGGGCACCGCCCTGCGGGCCCCCGCCGATCAGTCCATGCTCTGGCTTGGGTGTGGCTTTCTCTTCGGGCAAGCACTCCCCGGCCTTTCGGTCGCTTCCCGGACCGCCTCTCGCCGCGTCTGATTAAGCGCTGTTTTTGACGCTCGTGCTGTTGAGCAGGTGCGTCATGAAGCGCTTCATGGCTGGGGTCAGGACGCGCCCCTTGCGATGCAGTATCGCTAGCGGGCGGGCCACGCGACGGTCGCGGAGGCGCAGCATGACGAGCGTACCTTGTTCGACTTCTTGACGAATTGTGCCCTCAGGGACGAGCGCCACGCCGGCATCGACCTCGACGGCGCGCTTGAGCGTTTCGATATTGTCGAACTCCATGGAAGGCTCGAGTTCGATGCGCTGTTCACGGAAGAATTGATCGAGTGCCTTGCGAGTCGGAATATCTTGGTCGAAGCCGATGAACTTGCCGCCCTGCAGGTCGGCGAGATCGATTTCCTTCTTCGCCGCGAGCTTGTGTCGCGGCGAGCAGATGGCGACCAGTTGGTCTTCCATGAGTGGGATAATCTCAACCTGGCGAGTTTTCTGAGGGAAGGCCACCAAGCCGAAATCGACGGCGTTAGAGATAACATCGTCGTACACGAGGTTTGAGCGGCGGTATTCGACGCGTACGTTCACATGTGGAAACTCTTGCATGAAGCTCTTTACGTGGGGGGGGAGCTCATGGAGGCCAATCGAGACGATGGTGGAGATGTGCACGGTCCCGCTGACGACTTTGCGCATCTCCTGCATCTCGCTGCCGACCTGTTCGTAGCGGTTTAGGATATCCTTGGCCGCCTCATAGAGGCTCCGGCCTTCGCGGGTGAGGCGGAACTGCTTTTGACTCCGATCGACGATCAGGACGTTAAAATGCTTCTCCATTGAGCGGAGCTGCTGGCTCACGGCGGACTGGGTGATGGCGTTGAGTTTGGCGGCCTTGGAGAAACTTTCATTGTCCACCAGGTCGCGGAAGATCTTCAGGTTCTCGATATGCATGGGAGTTAAAGTCAGCAGGATTAATAAAACTAATGGGAAATGCCTTCAAGTGTAGATTTGCTTATCGATTTTGAGGCACCTCGGCGTCCAGGTACGCCCCTCGCATTGACTCCCCGCCTGTTCTCCCTCCCTCTGGTTCAAATGGTCTCCGCTGACCAGTTTAAGGCCCATTGTGATGGGGTGCAGGCCCGTATTAAGGCCGTCTGTGCCCAGGTGGGCCGCGACCCAGCCACCGTCCGCCTGTTGCCGGTTACCAAGACGCACCCCGTCGAGGCCGCCGTCCTTGCTTATGGGTATGGGCTGAGGTCGGTGGGTGAGAATCGAGTCCAAGAGGCCATTCAGAAGCGCCCCTTGGCTCCGCCCGACCTCCATTGGGAACTGATTGGCCACCTGCAGTCCAATAAGGCCAAGCAGGCTCTGCAGGTCTTTGATGTCATCCAGAGTGTCGATTCCGCTGAACTGACCACCCGCCTCGGCCGCCTCGCTGGCGAGATGGGGCTGAAGCGTGAGATACTTCTCCAGGTGAATTCGGGTAACGATCCCGCGAAGTTCGGCTGCGACCTAGCCGACGCCCCGCGCCTCCTTGAGGCGGCCTTGGCCTGTCCTTCCCTCCGGGTTGGTGGGCTGATGGCCATCGCCCCGCTTTCCGATGACCCCGCGGTGGCCGATCGCGCATTTGCTGCGTTACGACTTTGCCGGGACGACTTGGCCGCGCGCTTCGGCGTTGCCCTGCCAGAATTATCTATGGGCATGAGCGGAGACCTTGAATCCGCGGTCGCAGCAGGTTCTACTTGTGTCCGTGTCGGCTCCGCTTTGTTCGGAAGTCGTCCATCCGCATGATTCGCCGCCTCAACATCCGTGACCTCGCCTTGATGGACCGTACTGAGCTCGAATTGGGCTCAGGCTTCACGGTGGTCACGGGCGAAACTGGTGCAGGTAAGTCCGTGCTACTTGGCGCACTCTCCCTCCTCGCTGGCAACCGCGCGTCGAAGACGATTGTGCGTAAAGGTGCGGAGGAATGCGCCGTCGAAGCCGAATTGGAAACAGATGGCGACAAGCGCTTTGATGAGGTGCTTAAGTTGCTCGACCTACCCCTCTGTGACGACGGTCTACTGATTTTAAAACGCTCCGTGCACGGTACGAAGGCTGGCCGTATCTCCATCAACGGCGGATCGGCCACGCTCACGCAACTCCAGCAACTCGGCGAGCTCTGGATTGACTTCCACGGCCCGGGTGAGCCGCAGAAATTGATGCGGGCCGAGACACAACTCGAAATGCTTGATTTACATGCGGGCTTGGCTGCTCCGCTGGCGGCTTATCGGGCTGGCTGGCGAAAGCGCAATGAACTCATCCGTGAGGCCGAAGAGGCTGCTACGGCTGAACGGCTCTCCGAAGACGAGGAAGCTTTCCTGCGCTCACAATTAGGAAAACTCGATGCGCTCGATCTTTCAGAAGACGCCATCGCTAAACTTGAGCGCGACCACGCTCGTTCCTCGCGCGCCCAGGAGCTGGCTGCGCTTCTGGGGCAATTGGAGTCAGGGCTAGGCTCCGATGGCCTGGGTGAAGTGCTCCCTAAGCTCCTGAAGGCCGGCGACGATGTCGCCCGCATTGATGCCGATGCGAATGTGCTTCGCGATCGCTTGAACTCCCTCGCGGCTGAAGCCGAGGATATCCGTGCCGACTTTGCCCGGCTTGGTCGTGGCCTGTCGGGTGACGAGGAGGCCGCGGCCGCCCTTGACGAAAAGATGAATAGCTGGCTCGAGTTCCGGCGTAAGTACGGTCCGAGCGCGGACATGGTCCGCGAGAAGCGCGAGTCGCTTCGCCGCCGCCTTGCCTCGCAGGGTGACGTCGAGGCGCGGGTCACGAAATTGAAAGCGGAGGCCGCTAAGGTGGAGAAAGAACTCCGCAAGCAGGCCGAGGTAATTAATGCTACTCGCACCAAGGCGGCCGAGAAACTCGCCGCCGCCGCTCGCAAGATGCTCGGGTCATTAGGGTTTAAGAAGGCCGATTTGCGCATTGAAGTGGCGGTTGCTGAACTTGGTCCGCATGGCGCAGATGCCGTCCGTTTCCTTTTCTGCCCCAATGCTGGGCAAGACCTACTTCCGCTTGATCAAATTGCCTCCAGCGGCGAAGCCGCGCGCGTGATGCTCGCCTTGAAGACCGTCCTCGCTGCCGTCGACCGCACGCCGGTCCTGGTCTTTGATGAAGTCGACGCCAATGTCGGTGGTGAAATCGGTGCGCAGGTCGGCCGTGAATTGGCCGCGCTTGGCAAGGGGCACCAGGTCTTTTGTGTGACGCACCTTCCTCAGGTCGCTGCCCTTGGTCACGCGCATCTGGTTGTGACGAAGACGCAGGATGATAAATCTACGACCGTTGAAATTAGCCCAGTCCACGGTAAGCGGAAGGACCGCGAGTCGGAATTGGCCCGCATGCTTGGTGATCGTACCAGTAAGGTTGCGCTCTCGCACGCCCGCGAGCTGCTCGATGGGGCGAAGTAGGCTCAGGCTTACTTCACGAAGCGATCCAGCTTCAGGCGCTGGATTACCCGCAGGCCAATTGCGGCGGCCCAGGGCTTGGGCAGGCGAGCGGATAGCACAGCGAGAAGCTTATGCTTCCATCCAGTGATGACTATGGGTTTATGCTTGGCCATTCCGCGTACAGCCTCATCCGCACATTCATCTGAAGTCTGACCGCTCAGTCCCGTGGAGCTGGTGAAGCCAGCGGCCTTGGAGAAATTCGTCGAGACGGGCCCCGGGCAGATGGCTACGCATCTGATGCCGTGACGCTTGGCCTCCGCATCAAGTGCGACACTCCAATCCAAGAGGAATGATTTCGTCGCCGCATAGGTGGTCATCAGCGGCGTGGGCTGGAAGCCCGCGAGCGAGGCGACGTTGGCCACCATGCCGCCGCGCGATTTTAATTCATCCCAGAGGAGCCCCGTGAGTTCGACGGGCGCGCGTACATTCACGTCAATCATCTTCAGGGTGTGGTCGAGTGCGGGGGCGGGAAACTCCCCGTAGGCCCCGAAGCCGCTGTTATTAACGAGTAACATCTTACCTTCTCGGGGCATTAGTTTCCGTAATTCAGAGACAACCTCCGTGAGGGCAGTGGGTTGAGAGAGGTCGCAAGTAAGATGAGTGAACTTAAGGGAATTCGGCACCCCCTCTGGTGGGGTGCGGGAAAGGTTGAACACGGACGCGTTGGTCTCAGAATTACTGATACGCGAGAGTATCGCGCGTCCGATCCCGGAAGAAGCCCCTGATATGATAACCACGGAAAAACTCCTGAAGAAATCATCGACGGTCTTGTTCTTTGACATGGGCGCAGAGTCTCACGTCACCCCACAAAACACAACACACATGACAAGTGCTCCGATCGTCGTGACGGGGGTCCACATGGACCTCACCGACGCCCTGAAGGAAACGGTGTGCGCCAAGGCAGAGAAGCTGCTGCGCCACAACCCGCGGATTGTCCGCGTGCACGTCGAACTCGTCCACACCCGCTGCAGCGATCATAGTCGCGAATTCGGGGCTCAAATCCGGCTGGAACTGCCGGGCCCGGACATTGTTGTCCGGGAGGAGTCGGACGACCTGTACAAGTCCATCGATATTTTGGTCGATAAGGTCGACCGTCAGCTTCGCCGTCGCCATCGCCTGGATAAGGAAAAAAGGAATCATCCGCATCCGACAGACCTGGGCGAGTTGGGAAAGGCGGCGTAAGGACAGTGCGTTGCCGGCCGGTTGTCAGTGAGGGCTGGTAAGTCAGTGAAAGTCGAAGTCAGTACGGCCAGAAGTCGGTGAAAGCAGACAGTAAGGCAGTAAGGACAGCGTCCGTAGCGGACGGTCAGTCAGGTCGCCGACAACGAAAGCTAGGTTAGCACAGTCAAAGTAAGGTATCGGGCCCCGGCCGCCGCAAGGTGGCCGGGGCCCTCCTGTTTAGCACGGGCTACCCGCTAACTTTCTCGCCCTCAGGCCCGCGAGGGCTTTTATCTGCTCTATGCGCATCTATTTCATGGGCATCTGCGGCACGGCGATGGGTAACGCCGCCTTGCTGATGCGCGCCCAAGGGCATGAGGTCATGGGCTCCGATACAGGTATCTATCCGCCGATGTCCGATCACCTCCGCGGTGCGGGCATCGACATCCTGGAGGGCTGGTCGGCCGAGCGTCTCGCACAATTGAAGCCAGATCTGGTCGTCGTCGGTAACGTCGCCTCCCGTGGACACCCTGAAGTGGAATGGCTGCTGGAGGCGCGCACCCAGTCTTACGTCTCTCTTCCTGAACTTCTCCGCACCCGCCTGCTGAACGAGCGTCGCAATATCGTCATCGCCGGCACGCACGGTAAGACGACCACCACTTGCATGGCCGCGGTCCTGCTCAAGGCTAATGGTGCCAACCCTGGCTGGCTTGTCGGCGGCGTCCCCCGCGACCTCCCTGATTCCGCACACCCTGGGAACATGGGTGGCCCTTTCGTCATCGAAGGCGATGAATACGACACGGCTTTTTTTGATAAGCGGAGCAAATTCATTCAGTACCTGCCGCACGTCCTCGCG
>CAIKRN010000098.1 GCA_903829855.1 uncultured Opitutia bacterium | reverse complement strand
TCGCGAGCCTGTTGCGTGCGCTCGCCCACCGTAAGGTCAAGGTGAAGGCCGTGAAGCGCCGCGCCTGAGCGTGGCCGACGCGGAGATGACTCCCGAAGAGACGCTCCGCTGGTTGACCGGACTTCGTAACCTTGGCTCACGGCTCGGCGTGGAGCGCATGCGGATGCTGTCCGCTCGCATCGGAAATCCGGAGCGCACGACGCCCTGTTTTCATATCGCGGGTACCAATGGCAAGGGCTCGACCTCCGCGATGATTGAGGCGATTCAGCGCGCGCAGGGTCGCCGCACCGGGCTCTACACTAGCCCACACTTGGTTGCCATCGGTGAACGCATCCAGATTGATCGCCAACCTTTGGCGGATGCGGCCGTCGTAAAACGCGCCGAACAACTCCGTCCGCATTACGATGCCATTCGTACTGAAGACCCGGAGAGTGCCCCGACGTTCTTCGAACTGATTACCGCCGCGGCGCTGCTGGAATTCGCCGAGCGCAAGGTCGACGTCGCGATCCTCGAGACCGGCCTCGGTGGACGACTTGACGCCACGAATATTTGCGCGCCAGAGGTTTGCGTGATTACTTCCATCGGGCTGGACCATCAGGAATACCTTGGTTCGACGCTCACATCCATCGCGTCGGAGAAGGCGGGCATCCTCAAGCCGGGCGTGCCCTGCGTCGTCGGCGATGTGCCGCCCGAAGCCGAAGCGGTCATCGTCGCCCGTGCCCGTGAGGTCGGCGCACCCCTTTATTTCGTACGCGATCGTTTCGCCGCCGGCCTGCCCGAGACGAACCTCGTCGGCGAGCATCAGCGTCGCAACGCCGGCGCCGCGCTGCTCGCCTGTGAGCTCGCGACGCGCCTACCGGTCGACGACGCCAAGGCGCGCGCCGCGCTTCGCTCCGTTGAGTGGGCTGGTCGCTGGCAGGAGTTCCGCCTCGCCGACGGGCGTCGCCTGATTATCGACGGCTCGCATAACGAAGAAGGTATCCGCGCCGTCGCCCCTTTGCTTGCCGCCTTGCCCTCGCCGACCGTCATCGTGGGCGCTCTCGGCGTCGACCGAGCACGGCCACTTGTGATTGCCGCCGCCAAGGTCGCTGGTCGTCTCGTGCTCGTCCGGCCCGACAACGAACGTGCCTGCTCTGTCGAGGAAATCGCCGCGCTCGTCCCTGCGGATTTCCGTGGCGAGGTACGCCGTGCGTCCGTCGCCGAACTCTTCCCCTCGCCGGCCACGTGCCTCGCCGACGGCGAGACGATCGTCGTGCTCGGTTCGCTTTATCTCGTCGGCGAAGTCCTCGCGCGCCTGCGCGGCCACGGACTCCCCGACGCCTGGCAGGATCGCCTACCTTCCGCCCGATGACCGACTACTCCTTCGTTCCGCCGAGTAGCACGACGCCGAAGGTCGACCCGGCGGAGCTACCGAAGTGGCTGATTCAAGAGGATGACGATTACATGGTCTTTGATAAGCCGGGTTGGCTCGTGTGCCACCCGTCGAAAGACGGCCCATGGTCCTCACTCGTCGGTGCGGTGAAGGAATGGAAGCAGATGGAAGTCTCGCACCTCGTCAGCCGCCTCGACCGCGAGACCAGCGGCGTGATCCTCATTGCGAAGCATTACGATGCCGCTTCGGCCGCGCAGACGGCGATGGAGCGACGGATGGTGATTAAGACCTACTACGCGCTCCTCAAGGGCGAGCTCAAGGAACCCGTCATGGTCGACCAGCCGCTCGGGCCTGACGAGACCAGCCAGGTCGTCGTGAAG
>CAIKRN010000097.1 GCA_903829855.1 uncultured Opitutia bacterium | reverse complement strand
GGCACAATTCATGTCACCAGAGAGGTCGCAGAAGGCCATCTCCGGCTCAATCATCCAGAACTCGCTGGCGTGGCGGCTCGTATGAGAGTTCTCCGCCCGGAACGTCGGCCCAAACGTGTAGACATCCCCTAGGGCGCAGGCAAGCGTCTCGCCTTCCAATTGGCCCGAGACAGTCAGGTAAGACTGCTTGGCGAAAAAATCTGCCGCCCAATCAATTTTTCCCTCCGCCGTCTTCGGTGGCGCCACCGGATCAAGCGTGGTCACACGGAAGAGCTCCCCGGCCCCCTCGCAATCACTCGCCGTGACAATAGGCGTGTGGACATAGGCAAAGCCGCGCTCCTGAAAGAAAGCGTGTACGGCCATCGCCATGCGACTGCGCACGCGCATCATGGAGCCGAGCCGATTGGTCCGTGCCCGCAGGTGCGGGATGCTGCGCAAAAACTCAACGGTGTGCCCCTTCTTCTGGAGCGGGAACGTTTCGTCGGCCCGGCCAATCAAGTGGAAGGCGGAAGCCTTCAGTTCCCATTTCTGACCTTTGGCGGGCGAAGGCACGAGCTCCCCCTCCACGCTCACCGAAGACCCCGTCAACGCCTCCTTCAGATGCTCGGCACCCGGCACCGTTCCATCCACGACGACTTGGATGTTCTTAAAACATGAGCCGTCGTTGATCTCCACAAAGGAAAAGTCCTTGGCATCGCGCCGCGTACGGACCCAGCCTGACACCGTCACGCCCTTCAGCGGTTGCTCCGCGGCGAGCGCCTGCTTGACCTTGATTCGCATAGGCCAATTTGGACCACCCAGCCCGCCGAAACAAGCGAGAGATGCCACCCGAAGGCCACGAAGGCCGTTTTTACGGGTCGGGCTGGACAATCCCGCCCCCTTTCTCACGCTCAAAACCCTTCACTCATGAACGCACTCGAACAGCTTCGCCAACACACCAAGGTCGTCGCGGACACCGGCGACTTCGCCGCCATGAAGGCCTTCAAGCCTTTGGATGCCACGACCAACCCCAGCCTGATTCTTAAGGCCGTACAGATGCCCGAGTATCAAGTCCTCCTGCAGAAAGCTGCTCAGGACAATAAGAGCAAAGGCGTCCAGGCCGCCGTCGACGCTCTCCTCATCTCTTTTGGCACCGAAATCCTCAAGATCGTCCCGGGCCGCGTCTCCACCGAAGTCGATGCACGTCTCTCCTTCGACAAGACCGCCACCGTCGCCAAGGCCCGCGAACTGATCGCCCTTTATAAGGCCGCCGGCATCCCGAAGGAACGCATCCTCGTAAAGATGGCCTCCACCTGGGAAGGCATCCAGGCCGCCGCTGAACTCGAAAAAGAAGGCATCCGCTGCAACCTCACCCTGCTCTTCTCGTTTGCCCAGGCTGTCGCCTGCGCCGATGCCAAGGTCCAGTTGATCTCGCCCTTCGTCGGCCGCATCTACGACTGGCATAAGAAGGCCCAAGGAGCCAACTGGAACGAAACCGCCTCCTCCGGCGCCAATGATCCGGGTGTGCAGTCCGTCCGCCGCATCTTCGCCTACTACAAGCGTAACGGCATCAAAACCGAAGTCATGGGCGCCTCGTTCCGTAATTGCGGCCAAATCAAGGCGCTCTGCGGCTGTGATCTCCTGACGATTGCTCCGAACCTCCTCGATGAGCTCTCCAAAGACTCCGCCGACGTTCCTAAAGCGCTCGACGAAGCCACGGCCAAGGCCGAAGGCGAAGCCGCCAAGACTTGGGGCGAGAAGGAATTCCGCTGGCACCACAACGAAGACGCGATGGCTACTGAGAAGACCGCCGAAGGCATCCGAGCCTTCGCCGTCGACGGCAAGAAGCTCGACGACCTGGTTGCCAAGGCCATCGGCTAAGCGAATTGTCAGTCCCTCAAGCAAGGCCGGGCCCCAAAGCCTGGCCTTACTTATTTCGGCGCATCCAGGACAGCACGAGCAGAATAGCGCCCGCGAAGACAAACAGCCAGCCCAAGGGAATCAGGCCGAAAGGTTCGTGCAGGAAGCCTTGGTCGTCGAGGTGACTACCGATTCGCTGGAAGAGCTCATAGCAGCCTTTGGCGGCAAGGAGACAGGCCATCGCCGCGACCAGATACCGGAGATTCATGAATTATTTGCGTCGCTGACGCACGGCCTCGAAGAGGCAGATCGCCGCCGCATTGGAGACATTGAGCGAATCCGACAAGCCGGCCTGAGGAATCGAGATCTTCTCGTCCGCCCCTTTGAGCCAGAATTCAGTCAAGCCATCCTTCTCCGAACCCAGCAGCAGCGCCACCGGACCGCGACAATCGACATCCCAATAGGCCTTGGTCGCCGCCGGCGAGGTCGCCAGCGAACGCACGCCCTTGGCCTTCATCCAGGCGGCGGCCTCCTGCGAGGTGCACACGGCCACAGGCATGGAGAAAAGTGCGCCTTGAGAGGAACGGACGACGTTGGGATTAAAGACGTCGGTAATGGGGTCGCAGACGATGAGGGCATCGCAACCGGCGGAATCCGCTGTGCGGAGCAACGCACCGAGATTGCCAGGCTTCTCGACGGACTCAGCGAGCAGGATAAGGGGATTGGCCGAAGGCTTGAGCTGGCCGAGGGAACAATCCCAAGTCTTGGCGACACCAAGAAGCCCGTCTGGACCTTCTCGGCCGCTGACCTTTTCGAAGGCCGATGGTCCTAATTCGCAACAGTCGACCCCGCTGGCTCGGGCATTGGTGACAAGCTCAGCAGCCTCCGAGCCACGGAACATCGAGGGGCAGAAATAGATTTCGAGGACCTGAACCTTGCGTTCAATCGCTCGGGAGAGCTCCCGGAGCCCTTCAGCGATGAAGAGGCCGCGGGCTTCGCGCTCGGAACGGTCCCGCAGGCGGGCCAATGCCTGTACGCGGGGGTTCTGTCGGCTCTGGATGACCTCGTCGGACACAGGCGAAGTGAGTACCAAGGGACGCCGAAGGGCAAGGATAGGCCTTCGGCAGGGATAAGTCTCGACCTCTCCGCCCGGAGGCGGACTTTGTTGCCATGTCCGAATTCGAGCCGCCTCAGTCCCGCAAACCCGACTCCTCCAAGTTCCGGGAGGGCAAGTTCACCTACCATCAGGAGATCGAGGTCGAGATCGCGAGCCTGACGAACCTCGGAGAAGGCGTCGCCCGCGTAGATGGTTGGGTTGTCTTCATTGCTGGTGCGCTGGCCGGCGAGAAAGTCGTGGCCCGTATCTGGCATAACGCCGCCAACTTCTCTCGCGGCGACCTCGTGCGGGTCATCGTACCCTCGGCCCATCGCGTCCAACCTCGCTGCGAGCTCTTCGGTGAATGTGGTGGCTGCCAGTACCAGAACCTCGCCTACCCGCAGCAACTCGAATGGAAACAGAAGCAGGTCGCGGAAGCTTTTGAGCGACTCGGCGGCATCAAGACAAAGGTCGACGCCTGTCACCCTTCACCGAAACAGTACGGCTATCGTTCCAAGATTACGCCGCATTTCATGACGCCCCGCCGAGCGGATTTCCCCATCGGCTTCCTTGCCGCCGGCACCTCTCGTCGCGTGGTGGATGTCCCGAAGTGCCCCATCGCGACCGATGCCATCAATGCTGCCTACGCCCGCTCCCGCAAAGACATCAAGGGCAACCCCGGACGATTCGAACGCGGCGCAACCCTGCTCTTCCGCGACTGCGAAGAAGGCGTCGTCACCGACTCCCGTCAGGTCGTCACCGAGAAAGTCGGCGCCATCCAGCTGAAGTTCCTCGCCGGCGAGTTCTTTCAGAACAACCCCTCGGTACTCGAACAGTTCGTCGGTCACGCCATCAAGCTCGCCCACGAATCCGGAGCCAAGCATCTCGTCGACACCTATTGCGGCTCGGGACTCTTCGCCCTCTCTGGCGCCCGCCTCTTCGACTCCGTCAACGGCGTTGAAGTTAGCGCCGAGGCGGCCCGCAAAGCAGCGGAGAACGCCACACTGAATCACTTCCTTAATTGCCGCTTCATCGCCGGCTCAGCGGAATCCATCTTCAAGAAACTGCCGGTCGAAGGTCATGAATCTGCGGTGATCGTCGACCCGCCCCGCAAGGGCTGCGATGAAGCCTTCCTCGACCAGTTGAACGCCTTCGCCCCCCGCCGCATCATTTATGTTAGCTGCGCCCCCGACACTCAGGCCCGCGATGTGAAGTATCTCTGCAGCAAAGGCTGGAAAGTTATCTCGGTCCGCCCGTTCGACCTCTTCCCGCAGACCCGCCACGTCGAGTGCATCGCGGCGCTGGAACGCGCCTAAAGCGCCGATCAAGGCACAAAAAAGGGGCGCCGCGAGGCGCCCCTTCTGTTTAACCCGTCAGGCGAGTTAGGCCTGAGGCTTCGCGGCGTTCTCTTCTTCTTCCTCCGAGCGCTCCACCTTGGAGATGCCCAGCAGCGACTCGCCATCCTTGAGTCGCATAACGCGCACGCCCTTGGTATTACGACCTGCCGTGCAGCGGATGTCAGATACCTTAGTGCGAATCGACTGACCGCCCTTCGTGAGGAGCATGACTTCATCTTCCTCTTGGACACTGAGGGCACCGGCGACACCGACCTCGGTCGAGATCGCAATGACGCCCTTGCCGCCGCGAGACTGCTTACGATAGACGGGCTCCTTGGTCTCAGGATCGTCGAAGGGAGTGCGCTTGCCGATACCGTCAATGCCTACGACAAGCAGCGTACAGGCTGGATCCACAATCTCCATCGCCTTAACCAGGTCGCCCGTATCCATACGCATACCGGCCACACCGGTGGTGTCGCGCCCCATCGAACGGACATCCGATTCGTGGAAGCGAATGGACATACCGGCCTGGGAAATCATCACGACTTCGTTATCGCCGTTCGTGAGCTTGGTGGAAATGAGGCGGTCGCCGTGCTCGATATTGATACCGATGATGCCTCCCTTACGATAATTGGCGTACTTCGAGATCTCCGTCTTCTTGATCGTGCCATTGGCGGTGCACATCATCAGGAACTTGCCTTCTTCGAAGTTCGAGACGCAGACCATCGCGGCCAACTTTTCGTCGTCCTTGAGTTCGAGCAGGCGCGCAATCGATTTACCGCGGGAAGCACGGTTGGCTTCTTCGATCTCATACACCTTTTCGACGTAGACTCGGCCATTGTTCATGAAGAATAAGATGTGGTCATGCGTGTTAGCGGTGAAGAGGTGCTCAATGAAATCACTATCGTCATCAGAAGCAGCCTTGGAGAGTTCGGCCCCCTTGGTGCCCTTGCCGCCACGCTTCTGAAGGCGGTACTGCGCGACCGGCGTACGCTTGATGAAGCCGGCGTGTGAGACGGTGACCACGCAACCTTCATTGGCCACGATGTCCTCCATGGAGAGATCGCCCTCTTGAGCGGTGACCCTCGTCTTGCGCGGACCGATGTGCTTCTTGGCCGCATCGCGCAACTCCTGTTTGATGAGCGTAAGCAGCTTTAGCTCGCTGGAGAGGATACTGCGGAGCTCTTCGACGAGCGCCATCAGTTCGCGGTACTCAGCCTCGATCTTGTCGCGCTCTAGGCCAGTAAGCTGATAGAGACGGAGGTCGAGAATAGCCACGGCCTGACGCTCGCTCAGCCCGTACTTGGCCATGAGTTTAACCCGAGCTTCATCGCGATTCGTAGCGGCCCGGATGATCTTCACGAAGTCATCCAGATTGCGCAGAGCAATTTTGAAGCCTTCGAGGATGTGGGCGCGGTCTTCGGCTTTGCGAAGACGGAAACGGGTACGGCGGGTGACGACGTCTCGGCGGTGCTCGACGAAACACTCGAGCAACTCGCGGATGTTCATCTGCTTCGGGCGACGCTTGTCGAGGGCCAGGAGAATAACGCCGAAGGAGTTTTCGAAACTCGTGTGCTTGTAGAGCTTATTGATGACGACTTTCGGGTTCTCGTTGCGCTTTAATTCGATGACCACCCGGGTATTCTCGTCAGACTCATCGCGAAGGTCGGAAACTTCATCCAACACCTTATCGGTGCACAACTGAGCGATGTGCTTCACTAAAGAGGAGCGGTTGACGTTATAGGGCAGCTCCGTGAGGACGATCTGCTCCTTGCCATTCTTCATCTCTTCCGTGTGAGCAACGCCTCGAACGCGAATGATGCCACGGCCGGTGCGAAGGTACTGCTTGATGCCCTCCTTGCCGTTAATGACGCCGCCCGTCGGGAAGTCCGGACCGATGATAATCTTCTCCATATCTTCGACGGTGGCCCCAGGCTTATCAATGATTAGACAGGTGGCCTCAACGAGTTCGCCAAGGTTATGCGGCGGGATATTGGTCGTCATCCCGACGGCAATACCAGTCGAGCCATTCATCAGCAGGTGCGGTAAAGCGCACGGGAGGACGGTCGGCTCGGTGGTCGATTCTTTATAGTTAGGAATGAAATCAACCGTGTCCTCATCGATATCCGCGAGCAGCTCAGCGGAGACTTCGGAGAGGCGGCACTCGGTATAACGATAGGCTGCGGGTGGATCGCCGTCGACGGAGCCGAAATTGCCTTGCGGTTCGATGAGTTGATAGCGCATCACCCAGTTCTGGGCCAAGCGGACGAGCGTGTCGTACACAGAACTATCACCGTGCGGGTGGTAGTTCTTCAGCACTTCGCCGACGACGCCGGCGCACTTGTCGAACGGACGATTATGGACGAGGCCTTCCCGCATCATCGCATAAAGAATGCGGCGCTGAACGGGCTTGAGGCCGTCGCGTGCATCCGGGAGGGCGCGAGAGACGATGACCGACATCGAGTAATCGATGTAGGCCGTCTGCATGATGTCCGTGATGTTAGCGGACGTGAGTTTTTCTTTATCAGAATACATTTTCGAAGGAGTCTAGAGGTGAGTCGATAAGGTGGCTTAGACGTCGAGGTTCGAAGTGTTGAGTGCGTTGTCCTCAATGAAAGCGCGACGCGAGGGAACGTCCTCGCCCATGAGCATGGCGAACACGCGGTTGGCTTCAGCGGCATCGGCGATATCGACCTTGAGGAAGCGGCGCTTAGCCGGATCCATCGTGGTCTCAAAGAGCTGCTTGGGATTCATTTCACCCAGACCCTTGTATCGCTGAATGGTGAGGCCCTTGCGGCCGAATTGGCGAATCTGCCCGATGAGTTCGAGGATTGAGCCAAGCGGGATCGGGTCGGCTTTCTTGACGACCTTCTTCGCGGCTTTCTCTTCGCCTTTGACCACTTCCTCGCCTTCGACGACCGGGGCTTCTTCGGCGGTCGAGCCGTCAATGAGGTGATAACGGGCGTCCTCGCCGGCCTTGAACTGCTTTACATCCATCCCCTGGGTCTCGAGTTCTTTCAGGACCTTGGTGATGGCGTCGTTTTCGAAGATTTCGATGACGTTGACACGTTCTTGGACGACGGTGCCGTCCTTCAGCTTCTTCTCGCGATCAATCTT
>CAIKRN010000096.1 GCA_903829855.1 uncultured Opitutia bacterium | reverse complement strand
GGGGTATGGGAGTAGATGTAGCCCTCCCGGGGTTTGTTCCAAGCGGGAAGAGCATTCGCCCCCATCTTAGCGTCTTGCCCGTCCGCTTCCGGGGGATAACCCTCGTGCCATGGCCCTTCCGGTGCTCAAGCTCTTCCCCCGACCGAGGGAATTGACCCTGCGCGGGGGCTGGCTGGCCGTCCCCGCCCCACCCCACCCCACCGCCACCTTCTTAAAGGGACTCCCGACCACGATGTCCGAGGCCCAGGCAGCCCTAGACTCGGCCGGCGAGGGGGCTTGCCGGATTGTCCACAAGCCCGAGCGAGGCCCCGAAGGCTATCATATTGAAATCCTCGCCAGCGGCATCCGCCTCAATGCCGGCGATGCGCATGGCGTGCTCTATGGAGCGCAGACCCTCCGCCAGATTGCTGAGCAGTATCCCGACGAACTGCCGCACCTCGAGATCACCGATTCACCCGACCTGCCCGTGCGGGGATTCATGCTCGATATCTCGCGCACCCGCGTACCAACGCAGAGCGAGTTACTCCAACTCATCGCCGCCCTCGGCAAATTACGCGCGAATCAACTCCAACTCTATATAGAGCATACCTTCGCCTTTCCCGGACACGAGGATGCCTGGAAAGATGCCTCGCCACTGACCCCCGCGGAGATCCGCGAACTCGACGACGCCTGCGCAGCGGTCGGCATCGAACTCGTCCCGAACCTGAACACCTTTGGCCACATGGAGCGCTGGCTACGCCACCCGCGTTACCGGACGATGGCCGAATGCCCCGATGGCTGGATTCATCCGCTGACAAATCAGTTCAAAGAATTTCCCGGCACACTACGCCCCGACCAGGCCTCCCTCGATTTCGCAGCCTCACTGCTGGACAGCTACCTGCCGAACTTCCGCAGCCGCCAAGTGAACATCGGCGGCGACGAGCCCTGGGAGCTGGGGCAAGGCTTCAGCAAGCAGGCCGTGGCAGAACGCGGCAAGCATCGCGTCTACCTCGACCACCTGAAGAAACTGTGCGCATTAGCCACAGCCCGCGGACACACCACGCAATTCTGGGGCGACATCCTCCTCGAAGACCTCGCCCTCGCACAAGATGCACCCGCGGACACCGTGCCCGTCGTCTGGGGTTACGATGCGGGACACCCTTTCAATGAGCAGTGCGGACGATTACACGAACTTGGCCGCAACTACCTGGTCGCGCCGGGCACGAGTGCCTGGCAGAGTTTCACGGGACGCCTCGATAACGCGCTCACCAATCAAGCCGAAGCCGTCGGCGCAGCCATCCGCCAGGGAGCCCGCGGGATTCTGCTGACCACTTGGGGTGATAATGGGCATCACCAACCTTGGCCGACTGCCTGGCTACCGATTGCGTCCGGCCTAGCTCAAGCCTGGGGCTTCCCAGCTAATCATAAGACGGACTTTGTCGCCGGAGTGGCCACCCTCGGAGGACTCTCTCCCATCGAAGCCGCTAAGGCCACGGCCGCCCTCGAACATCTCGGACGCCTCGACGGCATCATCAAGAAAAGCTTTCGTAATAAGAGCCTGTCGTGGGAGTTCCTCACCGCGAAACCCGCCGCGCTGGCGATCGCCATCGCCGATGTGCCGGCCGAAGAAATGAGTGCCTCCATCGCTCATGCTGAAGAGGGCCGGAGGCTGGCTGGCTTGTTAAGTGATGCCAATCTGCGTGATGAAATCATCCTGGGAGCCGACCTCGCCCTAGCGGGCTTACAACGGGCCAGCGGGCACGCTCTCGGCGCAGCCGAACGCGTTAGACTCTTGGGCGAATACGACAGAGTCTGGGCGATGCGCTCACGGCCAGGCGGACTAGGGGAAAGCTCTCAAGGCCTTTTCGGAAACTGACAGCGGAGTGGGTTGACAGTGAGCAGGTGGAATGGAAACTGCTCCTTGCCCACCCCGGCAACCCCTTGGCCTCACCCCGTCACCTCGTCTTGTCCGCTGGACTGATGTGTTGCATCGCAGCACTCAGCGCCGCCGACCAACCGGCCGCCAACCTGCCCCCTCGGCCCGCCAAGTTTAAGCACACCGACCTCAATGATGATGCCTTCTTCGGCGGCGAACTGCCGGTCCTGCAACTCGTCATCTCCAAGGAGAATATTGCTAATCTAACGAAGAATCCCCGGGAGTTCGTCGAGCTTACCCTGCGCGAAAAAGGGGCAGCGCCGATGGAGAATTGCTCCGTGAAGCTCAAGGGTTCAGCGGGGAGTTTCCGCCAGATCACCGAAGACCGGCCGGGATTCTCCATTCGCACCGCCAAATCGCGCGATCAGGAATTCCACGGCCTGAGCAAGTTCATGCTCAATAACTGCGCTCAGGATGGGACGATGCTGCATGAGCAGATCGCTGGCGAGATGGCCCGGGCAGCGGGAGTCCCAGCCTCGCGCTGCGGTCATGCCTATGTGACCCTGAACAACAAATTACTGGGGACCTATGTCGTGAAGGAAGGTTTTAATAAAGAGTTCCTGACCTACTTCTTCGCCAACACCAAAGGGCATCTCTACGACGGTGGATTTTGCTCTGAAATCAACCCGGACATGCAGTGCGAGAAAGGTGACCCGCGCGACAAATCTTCGCTACTGGAACTCATCGGCTCGTTCAAAGAGCAAAAAACGGACATCCGCATGCGCCGCATGGACCGCATCGTCGACATCGATGCCTACCTCCGCTACGTCGCCCTCGAAGAAATTCTCTGCCACTGGGACGGCTATTCTTTCAATCGAAATAACTACCGCATCTACGAAGACCCCGCTTCCGGAAAGTTCTATTTCTTCCTGCACGGAATGGACCAGATGTTCGGAGACAATCGGTGGTATATCTACCGCCGACCAGGCGCCGACGTAGCCAATGCCATCTGGGCCGAACGCTCGATCCGCGATCGCTTCCGGGCGCAGTTCTTTGAGGTCTACGAAAAGACCTTCAAACACACGGATTGGTCCGCCCGGACGATCAAGGCGGCCGCAGAAGTCCAAGCCAAGCTCGTCGCCATCGACCCAGAAGAGGCTAAACGCTTCGTGCAACGTGGCAAAGATGCGGCAGGCGAAATCAGCCGACGCCTCGATGGCGTGAAGGCACAATTGGAAGACGCAGACAGTCTTAACCACCCGGGCGGCAAGGCTGTACTTAAAATAAATAATTATGCTTGGGCGGCCTCATCGGATAAAGGTGACACCACCGAGAAGGCTTACGATGGCCATGACTGCCTCCAACTTGAAATCGCCGGACAAAAAGGCGGTGACTTTCAGCTCCCTCTTTCGCTCGCGCGGGGGCACTATCGCCTGAATGCGAAGATGAAAACAGCTGCCGTCAAGGCGGGCACTGACCCGAAACAAAAAGGAGCGACCTTGAAGGTGTTGTGGGCCAAAGGGCTTACCGGAGATTCCCCAAGGGAAAGCCGCGTGGGCGACAACGGCTGGACCGATATTACCATCGAATTCGAGGTCGTTGAGTCCGACCCCACCCTCAGCTTTGAATTACGTGGCGGCAGCGGCACCGCCTGGCTGGACCGTAATAGTGTGTCGCTGACCCGTCTGCGCTAAATCCCCATGGCGAACGCTGATCGTTTTGAATATAAATTCCTGCTGACTCGCCATCAGCGCGAAGGCCTGCTGGCCGCTCTCGGCGATGAATTAAAGCCGGACACCCAAGGCAGCCCAGACGGGCGCTACCCGATCGTCAGCCTCTATTACGATTCACCAGACCTGCGTTGCTACTGGGATAAGTGGCGGGGGGTGCCCTCCCGCCGGAAACTCCGTGTGCGTGTGTATGGCACCACCGACGGCCGGATTCCCGTGGCGACCTTCATTGAGGTGAAACATAAAGCCGATGGGCGAGGGGCGAAGCGCCGAGTCCAAGTCCCGCCTGAACAAACACTGGCCCTACTCCGCGGGGAGGCGCAGGGCCTTCCCTTCAGTCCAGCGGAGCAACGTGTACTTGATGAAGTCCGCATGATGGTCACCGTCGACGGGCTCCAACCAACCTGTTTGATGCGTTACGACCGACACGCTTACTTCCTCGGCGATGGGCGCGACCATGAGGGCGAGCCGCTGCGCATCACCTTTGACGAAAACCTTTCGGTGCGCTTCGATGACCTCAGTCCGAAGCCCGATGATCGCGGCTTCCAGAAATCCGTTCTCCCGCCCGAACACTCGGTGGTGGAAATCAAAGGTTCCGGCGCGATTCCCTACCCGCTCGCCGAGAAACTCACCCGCCTGCGTATCTTGCCCCGCAAACTCAGTAAATACGAAGAAGCGATTCGCCTCTTCGGCTTGGCCGCACCGCGCGCCGCCTAATCATTCCCCCTTTTTATGACACCAATGCTCACCCTCCTCGCTGCCGCCTTCGAACCCATCACCAGTGGGGCACAGCCGAGCACCAGCCTGCTCGATAAGATTTTTTCGCCCAACCCGAACCCGCTCGCCCATCCGCCGGTCAGCGAAATCCTCTTCGCGATTCTCCTCAGCTTCACCCTGAACAGCCTAATTGCCTTCATCTATAAGCGCACGTACCGCGGCGCACGCTACTCCCAAGACTACGTGCACTCCCTGCTCATCCTGGGCACGGTGGTGACGATGGTAATCATGGTCGTCCACGGCAACAAGGACATGGCCTTCGGCATGTTTGCCGCATTCTCCATCATCCGCTTCCGCCGCACCGTCGGGCAGGCGCGCGACATTGGATTCATCTTCCTTGCCATGGCCACCGGCCTCGCTGTGGGCGCTCAGCAATATGTGTTGGCCTTAATCACGGTACCACTGATCTGCCTCATCATCTGGCTCATCTCCCGGGCCGACCTCTTCATTGCCCACCGCGGTTCACATCTTCTACGCATCCGGGTATCGAATGATTTCAGTTACGACACCGCCTTCGCCGAAATTTTCGGCCGCTACCTCTCTGCCCACGACCTCAAATCCGTCGAAACAATCCAGGCAGGCATGATGACCGAGGTGCTCTATGAGGTGACCCTCAAGGAAGTTGGCGAGCTGGGTAACTTCGTGAACACGCTGCAGCAGGCCAACGGTAACCACCGCGTGATCGTCACCAAAATCAGCGACCAAGCCGCGCAGGACGGAGACTAAAGAGAGGTAGGGCGACCTCCTGAGTCAGCCGCCGCCGAGGAAGGGAACTCGGGCCTACCCGATTCACCGAGGGCAGCACGCGGCGTTGGCCCTACCTTGTGACACGTGCCCCTCGCGGCGCGCGGCGAGGCGCTTAGTCTCCGCCCTTGGAAGGCTTGCCCGTGGAGGAGAAGAACTCCTTCACGCGGGCGCGGAGATAATCGCGGTTCAACTTGGCGATGACGTCGAGGGTGATGCTCTTCGGGCAATGTGCCTGGCACTCGCCGTAGTTGGTGCAGTTACCGAAGCCGGCTTCGTCCATGGTCTTCACCATGGCGAGGGTGCGACGATCGCGTTCGGCCTGACCCTGCGGCAAGATGTTGAGGTGGTTGATCTTGGCGCCGACGAAAAGCATCGCGGAACCGTTCTTGCAGGAGGCGACGCAGGCGCCGCAACCGATGCATTCCGCCGCGTCCATGGCCTCGTCGGCGATGGGCTTAGGCACGGGGATGTTATTGGCTTCGGGCGCGGAACCAGTGCGGACGGTGATGAAGCCGCCGGACTGGATGACCTTATCGAAACCGGAGCGGTCGACGGCAAGATCCTTGAGCACCGGGAAGGCGCGCGCGCGCCACGGCTCGACGGTGATCGTCTCGCCGTCGCGGAAGTTGCGCATGTGCAGTTGGCAGGTCGTCACGCCCGGGATCGGGCCGTGGGGCATGCCATTGATCGTCATCGAGCACATGCCGCAGATACCTTCGCGGCAGTCATGATCGAAGGCGAAGGTGTCCTTGCCCGCCTTGATGAGCTGCTCGTTGAGCATGTCCATCATCTCGAGGAACGAGGCCGAGGTGGGCACGGCGGCAAGCGCATGCTCTTCGAACGCGCCGGGCTGGCCGCGGCGCTGGCGCCAGACGCGCAGCTTAAGCGCGAGGGTGGTTTCTTTTGCGTGGGACTCGACCATGGTGATTACTTGTAAGAGCGGGTGGAAAGTTGGGTCTCTTCGTAGACGAGGGGCTCGACGTGACGAGCGGGAAGCTGGCCTTCGCCAGTCCATTCCCAGACGGCGGCGTGGGCGTATTGCGCGTCATCGCGCTTCGCTTCGCCGGCGTCCTGGAATTCGGTGCGGAAGTGGCCGCCGCAGGATTCTTCGCGGGTGAGCGCGTCGAGGCACATCATGATGCCGAAGTCGAGGAAATCGGCCACGCGGCCGGCGCGTTCGAGCTCAGGGGCGAGGGCGTCGCCGGAGCCGACGACCTTCACGTTCTTCCAGAAGTCCTCGCGGAGCGCCTGGAGGTCACGGATCGCGCCTTCGAGGCCGGCTTTGTCGCGGGCCATGCCGCACTTCTCCCAGGTGATCTTGCCGAGGGCCTTGTGGTAATAGCGCGGGGACTTAGTGCCGTTGATCGAGAGGAGCTTCGCGACGCGGTCGTTGACGTCCTTGACGACGGCTTTGAATTCCGGGGCGTCCTTGGAAGGACGGCTACCGGACTTCTCGCCGGCGAGGTAATCGGTCACCGTATAGGGCAGGACGAAATAGCCGTCGGCGAGGCCCTGCATCAGCGCGGAAGCGCCGAGGCGGTTGGCACCGTGGTCGGAGAAGTTGGCTTCGCCGCCGACGAACAGGCCAGGGATATTAGACTGGAGATTATAATCCACCCAGAGACCACCCATCGTGTAGTGCACGGCCGGGAAGATGCGCATGGGCTGCTTGTATGCGTTCTCGCCGGTGATGTTCTCATACATGTCGAACAGGTTACCATAGCGGGCGCGGACTTCGGCTTCACCGAGGCGTTTGATCGCGGCTGAGAAGTCGAGGTAGACGCCGAGGCGCTTGCCGTCGACCAGTTGGCCGACGCCGCGGCCTTCGTCGCAGACTTCCTTGGCGGCGCGGGAGGCGATGTCGCGCGGGGCGAGGTTGCCGTAGCTCGGGTACTTGCGTTCGAGGAAATAATCACGGGCCTCTTCGGGGACTTCGGAGGCGGGCTTGGCGCAATCGACTTTGTTCTTTGGAACCCAAACACGTCCGTCATTGCGGAGCGATTCTGACATCAGGGTGAGCTTGGACTGGTCTTCGCCGTGCACCGGAATGCAGGTCGGGTGAATCTGCGTGTAGCACGGATTCGCGAAACCAGCGCCACGGCGGTGGGCGCGGAAAGTCGCGGTGACGTTGCAGCCCTGAGCGTTGGTCGAGAGGTAGAACACGTTGCCGTAGCCGCCGGTGCAGACGACGACGACATCGGAAGACCAAGATTCAACGGCGCCAGTGACGAGGTCACGCGTGACGATGCCCTTGGCCTTGCCGTCGACGAGAACGAGGTCGAGCATCTCATGGCGGGTGTACATCTTCACCGTGCCCAGGCCGATCTGGCGGGAGAGCGCGGAGTACGCGCCGATGAGGAGCTGCTGACCCGTCTGCCCGCGGGCGTAGAAGGTGCGGGAAACCTGGGCACCGCCGAACGAGCGATTGGCGAGCAAACCTCCATATTCACGGGCGAATGGCACGCCTTGCGCGACGCACTGGTCGATGATGCTCGTGGAGACTTGAGCGAGGCGGTAGACGTTCGCTTCACGGGCGCGGTAATCGCCCCCCTTGATGGTGTCCTGGAAGAGGCGGCGGACGCTGTCGCCGTCGTTTTGGTAGTTCTTGGCGGCGTTGATGCCGCCCTGCGCGGCGATCGAGTGCGCCCGGCGAGGGCTGTCTTGGTAGCAGAAACAGGAGACCTCGTAGCCCATCTCAGCGAAAGAAGCAGCGGCGGCGGAGCCGGCCAGGCCGGAGCCGACCACGATGACGTGGTATTTGCGGCGGTTGGCCGGGTTCACCAAGCGGAGCTTGGCCTTATGATTATTCCACTTATCGGCCAGCGGGCCGGCGGGGGTCTTGGAGTCGAGATTCATGGTCGCGTGCGCTTACTTGAGGCAGCCCGTGAGGACAGCGAGAGGGATGGAGATGAAGCCTAGGGCGATGATCCAGCCGTAAGCCAAGGCCACAAAATCAAGCCGGGAGCGCCAGCGCTCGTTACGCAGGCCGAGGGTCTGGAACACGCTGCTGACCCCATGGCTAAGGTGGAGGCAGAGCAAAAGCATGCTGATAATGTAGAAGATCGAGACCGAGCGGCAGGAAAAGCCTGCGACCACCATCTTATAGACGTCGTCCCCGTAGACGGCGCCATCGAGGGCGACCGTGCGGAAAGTGTAGTGCAGGAGGTGGAAGACCACGAAAGCCAGGATGACCACACCCGAGTAAGGCATCGTGCGCGAGGCCACCGTGGCGCGGCGCGTGGCTTCATCAGCCGGACCGCCCGCCCGAGCCGCGCGATTCTCCAGCGTAAGTTGAATGCCGACCCAAATATGGGCGATAACGCTGAGAATTAGCACCACGCGGGCCGCCCAAAGCAGTCCAGCATGGTCATGCAGCCACTTCGCGTACTCGTTGATCGCCGGTGCACCTTTAAACATCAGCAGGTTGCCCGACATGTGGCCGAGGACGAACCCAGCCAAGATCAGGCCAGTGAGGGCCATCACGACCTTCTTCCCGATGGAAGACGGCTGACAGCAGGATGAGCAGGAGCTTGCGGACATAGCGGCGGGTGACGGGGACGGGTGCAAAAAGCATCAAATAGGGCGGAGCCACCCTTCCCATCCCGGACCATGGCCAAAGGGGAGGTATTAGCGGAAGCCCGGCGGGGTGTGAAAAACCCTCATACGCCCGGGCCTGCGGACCATGGCGGAGCCGGTCGGAAGCCGGTCGGAAGCCGGTCGGAAGCCGGAAAAACCTCTTGCCACAGTTTTTTTCGGCCGTGCAATTCGAAAGTCCAGACCGGCTCTCCGTCACAGGACCTGCCGGTCTTATCTTTTTTACTCCATCCCCGCCCCTCCGACCCTTTTCCATGAAGTATATTTTCGTCACTGGCGGCGTCATCTCCTCGCTTGGCAAAGGCCTGACCGCCGCCGCCTTGGGCGCGCTGCTTGAGTGCCGTGGGCTGAAGGTACGTATCCAGAAATTTGACCCGTATCTCAATGTCGACCCGGGCACCATGAGCCCCTACCAACACGGCGAGGTCTACGTGCTGAATGATGGCGCCGAGACGGACCTCGATCTCGGACATTACGAACGCTTCACCTCGGGTGAACTCTCGCGACTCAACAGCCTCAGCTCTGGCCAAGTCTATGAGACCGTAATCCAGAAAGAACGCCGCGGCGATTATCTCGGCAAGACCGTGCAGGTGATTCCGCACATCACCAATGAGATCAAAGAGCGCATCCTCAAGGGCGGTGAAGGCGTGGACGTACTCATCACCGAAATCGGTGGCACGACCGGCGACATTGAAGGCCTGCCCTTCCTTGAAGCCCTGCGCCAGTTCCAGCACGACGCTGGCCGCGAGAACGTCGCGTTCCTGCACTGCACACTCGTCCCCTTCATCAAAGCCGCCGGCGAACTGAAGACTAAGCCCTCGCAGCAATCCGTCGCCAAACTGCGTGAAATCGGCATCCAACCCGACATCCTCGTCTGCCGCACCGACCGACCCATTGGCGAAGAAAACCGCCAGAAACTCTCGCTGTATTGTAACGTCGGCGTCGACTCGGTTATCGAATGCCGCGATGTGGCGCACTCCATCTACGAGCTCCCCCTGATGCTCGCCGAGCAGCGCATCGATGAGATCGTCGTCAAGCGACTCGGCATCGAGTGCAAGCCGATCGACATCGCGCCGTGGCGCGAAATTGTCCGCCGCCTGCTCGAGCCAAAGTACCGCGTGCGCATCGGCGTCGTCGGAAAATATATTGAACTGCAGGACGCTTATAAATCCGTCTACGAATCCATTACGCACGGCGGCATCGCGAATGAAGCCGGCGTCGAAATCGTCCGCATTGACGCTGAAGACCTCGAGACCAAGGGAACGGCGCAACTCGAAGGACTCGACGGCATCCTTGTCCCGGGCGGCTTCGGTAACCGCGGCATTGAGGGGAAAATTATCGCCGCGAAATTCGCCCGCGAGCGCAAGATTCCCTTCTACGGCCTGTGCCTCGGCATGCAGATTACGGTCATCGAATTCGCCCGCAATGTGCTGGGCCTCAAGGATGCCCATTCGACGGAATTCGCCCCGGAGACCAAGAACCCCGTCATCCACCTCATGGAGTCCCAGAAAAGCGTCGTCACCAAGGGTGGCACCATGCGTTTGGGGTCCTATGACTGTGCCCTGACCCCGGGGAGCCGCTCCCGCGAGGCCTACGGCACTGATAATATTAAAGAACGCCACCGCCACCGCTTCGAATATAACGATGCCTACCGGGCCCAGCTCGAGGCGGCCGGCCTGCGGGTCGGCGGCATCAACCCCCAGAGTGGCTTAGTGGAGATCGTCGAGGTCAAGGATCACCCCTGGATGGTCGGGGTCCAATACCACCCTGAGTTCAAGTCCCGCCCAGACCGGGCCCACCCCCTGTTCGCTGCTTTTGTGAAGGCAACGGTTGAGAAGTCTCGGGCCTCCTGCTAATTCTGAGACGAAACCGGCTGCGCCGGACGCTGACTAGTGGGCGGAGATCCGCCAAACGCGCCACCCCGCGCGACCTTTCCCCACCCCCATGTCCAACTCCATCAACGCCGCCGGCACCTGGGTGCCGCGCCTTCGCGAACAGGTCGCCCGTGTCGTCGTCGGCCAACAGTACTTGGTCGACCGATTGCTCATCGGCCTCCTCGCCAACGGCCACGTGCTCCTCGAGGGCGTGCCCGGCCTCGCGAAGACGCTCTCCGTCCGCACACTTGCGCAGACCGTCCACGCGGATTTCTCACGCATCCAGTTCACGCCCGACCTCCTGCCCGCAGATATCGTCGGCACGTTGATTTACGACCCGAAGTCTGGCGACTACAGCGTCAAGCGCGGCCCGATTTTCGCCAACTTCGTGCTCGCCGATGAAATCAACCGCGCGCCCGCGAAAGTCCAATCCGCCCTCCTGGAAGCCATGCAGGAACGCCAGGTGACCCTCGGCGGCGAAACGCACAAGCTTCCTTCGCCCTTCCTGGTGCTCGCCACGCAGAACCCCATCGACCAAGAAGGCACTTACCCACTACCTGAAGCCCAAGTTGACCGCTTCATGCTGAAGCTGAACATCGGCTATCCGACCCGTGAGGAAGAGCGCAAGATTCTCGACGCCATGGCGACGACCTCGCCGAAGCTCGATGTCGAGGCCGTCATCTCCAAGGAAGAAATTCTCGAGGCCCGCGCCGCCGTGGATGCCATCCATGTGGCGGACCCGATTCGCGATTATATCGTCTCGCTCGTGCTGGCGACCCGCGGACAACACCCCGGCGGCCCAGACTTAAAGAAATTCCTCCAGTTCGGCGCCTCGCCGCGGGCTACAATCAATCTCACCCTCGCCTCTAAGGCTTGGGCTTTCCTGCAAGGTCGTGACCACGTCACCCCTCAGGACATTAAGGATATCGCTCCGGACGTGCTGCGCCACCGTCTGATCCTCACCTACGAAGCCGACGCCGAAGGAGTCGACGCCGACGCCATCGTGCGCCGCGTGCTCGACGCCGTCAGCGTTCCTTAATCCACCTGGAGTCCCGTGGACCGCCCCGTCCAGACCCATCCGCAGGAGACCCTTCGCCGCGCCCAGCGCGTCGAAATCGTCGCCGCGCGCATGGTCAACGACGCGATGGTCGGGGCCTATCTCTCGCGCTTCAAAGGTCGCGGTACCGACTTTGAAGAACTGCGCGAATATGTGCCCGGCGATGATGTCCGGTCGATGGACTGGAATGTCACCGCCCGCACCGGTAAGCCGTTCATCCGTCTCCACCGCGAAGAGCGCGAGCTCACCATGGTCATCGCTCTCGACATTTCCGGATCCTCCGCTTTCGGCTCGGGGGAATTGACCCTGCGTGAGCGCGCCGCCGAAGTCGCCGCCTGTCTCGCCGTCTCCGCGCTTAAAGCCGGTGATAAAGTCGGCTTACTGCTCTTTACGGAAAAAGAAGAACTCTGGGTGAGCCCCAAGAAAGGCCGCCGGCACGTTCTCCGCATCATTCGCGAGGCTTTGGAATTTAAACCGACCTCTCGCCGCACTTCCTTTGCGCAACCGATGCGCCGCCTCGGCCGCGCCCTAAAGCGTCGCTCCATGGTCTTCGTGGTCTCCGACTTCTTAGCTGGAGCTGAAGGAGCCGACGTGATGGGGGCCGCCTTGGGTGAACTCAACGCCCGCCATGACACCGCCTGCGTCCAAATCGTCGACGCCCGTGAACGCGTGCTTCCTGACATCGGCATTGTGGCACTCGAAGACGCCGAAACCGGTGAAATTCGGGAGGTAAATACCGCTTCTGTCTCCGTCCGCCGGCGCTTCGCCGCTTCGGCTGAAGCACGCCTGGCGGCGACCGCCGCGGGCCTGGCGCGCGCCGGCATGGATGTCGCCCGCCTAGAGCTCGACGCCGCGGTGGCGCCGACGCTCTCACGATTCTTTGAACGGAGACGCCGGCGCCGATGATCCACTTCCTCGCCGCCGCTGATGAGGTGACGTTCACCCTGCAAGGGCCCAAGCCGACCGTGCCTCCAGGATTCTGGAGTTCTCCCTCTACGCTCGGCTGGATCTGCGTCGGCCTGCTTTTCATCGGCCTACTTATTTGGGCTCGGCGCAGTCGCCGCCCTGTCTCCACGCCGGCCATCGCCGAATTGGAAGCCGCTCTGGCAAGCCCCACGAGCGATGTCGCCGCAGTCACCCTGGCCTTACGTCGGTACCTCGCCGAAGTAGACGTGCGGGCAGCAACCTCACTTTCCACGGCAGAACTGACGACGCAAATCAGCGGGCTCCCCGTCTTTCTGCCCGCCCGCCAGCCGCTCCTGGCCGTCCTCACCGCCGCCGACGCTGCCAAGTTTGCGCGCCATCCGGTCGAGCTGCCGCTGCTCACCGCAGGAATCCGCGAAGCCGCGCAGCGGATTGAAAACGCGCGACGCACCTTCGGCCCGGCCATAAGCTAATGGAAACTGGCTTCGAATTTCAATATCCGTGGGCGCTACTCCTGCTGGCGCTGCTGCCGCTTTACTCGTGGTTGCGCGGTCGCATTGGTAAATCCTCCGCACTTCTCTACCCTGACATCACCTTGTTAGACGGTATCTCCCGTCCGGTAAGGGAAAAGGCTGGGCGGCTACGCCCATTCCTTCGACTCGCTACCGCCGCCGCGCTCATCATCGCCATCGCTGGCCCCCGGACCGCGAATAAAGAAATCGAACGAGAAACCGAAGGCCTGGACATCATGTTGGTGGTCGACCTCTCGTGGTCGATGATGGCCTTGGACATGAGCACCGAGCGAAACGAGGTCACCCGCTGGCAAGCCAGTCAGAATGTGATCTTCGAGTTCATCCATAAGCGGCCCGATGACCGCATCGGCGCCGTCGTGTTCTCTGGTAAACCCTACCTGCTGAGTCCTCTCACCATCAATAAAGTCTGGGTTGAGAAAGGTATCGACCGCATGCACATCGGCATCATCCAAGAAACTGGCACGGCGATTGGCGAGGCCGTCGCGATGGCCGTGGATCGGATGAAGAACGTCAAGGGCAAGAACTCCAAAGTCATCATCCTGCTGACCGACGGGGATGATAACATGAGTAAAGCGATTCTCCCTGTGCCTGCGGCCGAACTCGCCCACGCGATGGGTATCCGACTCTACTGCATCGGCCTAGGCAAGGATGAGCCCACCGTGTTGCCCCAATTCGACCGCCGCACCGGCAAGCTCTTGCGCGACTTCCTAGGGAAAACCATCCCGATGCAGACAATCAACCCAGCGAATTACGTCATGCTCGTCAAGATGGCCACGGTCGCTGAAGGAAAGTTTTACCGCGCCTTGGACCAGAATCAACTCAGCCGCGTCTATGAGGAAATCAACCGACTGGAGCGCACCGAAGTGCGCATCCGCGAGACGACCACATATGAGAGCTATCGCTTCGTCTGGATCATCATCGGCGGACTTCTCTTATTAACTGAACTCGGCTGGGCGCTCCTGCGGCCCCGCGCACCCTGAGCCATGAACACCGCTGATTTCCATTTCGAGAAACCCGGGCTGGTGGCCCTGGCAATCATCGCTGGCCTCGTCACATTTGGCCTATTGCGCTGGACGGAACGGCGGCGTCTCCGCGGCTTGGGGGAATTCGCCGCTGCCCGATTGCTCGGTAAACTCACCGCAGGTTATTCGGCAGCCCGCCGGCGCACGAAGGATTGTGCCCTCTCCGTGGGCCTCGCCTTGGTAATCGCTTCGCTGGCTGGCCCACGCTGGGGCGTAGAAGTCACTCAACAGCGCGGGGCGACGGAGGATGTGGTGTTCGCCCTGGATGTCTCCAAATCAATGCTGGTGACGGATATGACCCCGACGCGCCTCGCTCGCGCCAAGGCGGCCATCGCCAACTTCGTGAAACGTAAAGGCACCGGTAATGTTGGCCTTGTCGCCTTTGCCGGTCAGGCTTTTTTGCAGTGCCCCCTAACGCGCGACTACGACGCCTTCTTCCGCACGCTCGAAGAGACGGATACGGCGAGCATCCAGGTGAATGGCACAGATATCGGCCGGGCCATCGAGGAATCCGAGCTGGCCTTCTTTTCCAATCGCAACCGCAAACTACTGATCCTCATGACGGACGGCGAGGATCTGGAAGCGGGCGGCATCGAGGCAGCTAAAAAGCTGAGACGCAAAGGCCTGGTCATTCACGCCGTCGGCATCGGGACACCCTCCGGCGGGCCGATTCGCGTCATCGGCCCTCAAGGAAGCATCGATACCCTCAAGGATGCGTCCGGCGAAGAAGTGCGGAGTCGTCTAGACGAAAAGACGCTGGGCGAGCTCGCCTCCAGCACCGGCGGGCGTTTCATCCGACTCGGACAAGCCGGCGAAGGCATGGAAGCTCTGCGCTTAGCCATCCAGGCTGGCACCGATGAGAATGGCGTCGGCCGACGGGGTATCCCGCGCGAAGAATGGCTCATCGGCGCCGCCCTCCTCATCCTCGTCTTGGAGTCCCTGCTTTCCACCCGCCGCAAACAAACCCAGCCATGAGAAACCTGCTTGCACTGCTCTTCCTTGCGGCCACGGGCATTGCCCAAGACAAGAAGGCCCCAGATATCTCCAAGATGGACGCCCGTGAGTTGCATAACCTGGGAACCACCCGGCTCACCTCTGGCGACGTCGCCGGAGCGGAAGAAGCCTTGCGTGCCTCCCTCGCGAAAGACGCCGATGACCTTCGCCCAGGCGCCCTCCATAACCTCGGCCATGTCCGCTTCCGGAAGGGGAGTGCCGAACTGGGCGGCAAGGTGGCCGGCGATGTGACCGAGCTCACCATCGCTCGCTCTTACCTCGAGGCCGCTGACGCCGATATCTCTGACATGAAGGATCAGATCGAGCTCCTCGATAAAGCCAAAGCGGAGAAACGTGAGCCGGACTACGTCCCAGCCACCTCCGCCTTAGGCGGGGGCATCGAAACCTATCGTACCGTCAAGAAACTCATCCCCAAGGAAGAAGCGATGGTGGTTAAGCGTAATGCGGTGGCGGCGAGCTGGACGCGTTCGGTCGGCGATTTTCGCGGCGCGCATGAACTCGATGCCACGGATGCGCAGGCCCGCAGTAATGCGGACGCCATCGAGGAGCTCCTCCGTGCCCTCAAGCGTGAAACCACGGCCCTGGAGGAAACCATCGAAGCTCAGCGAAAGAAGCAGGAAGAACTCCGCGACGTCATCCGCGAACTCATGAAGCGTATTCCGGACGATAAGCTTCCGCAGTCCGCCCAAGGCGATGATGATGACGACGACCTCATGCCTGAGGACCGCAAAAAGCCCAACGCCGGCGGAGGCCAAAAGAAATCTAAGGAAGGCGAAGAAAAGAAAATGACTGAGCAGGAAGCCCGCGGCTCACTGGAAGGCCTCAAGAATGAGTTCGGCCGCAAGATGCCCGCCGGCCAGAAGGGCACGGGCGGCAGCAGCCCCGGCAAGCCCAGCGACAAGAAAGGCAAGGATTACTAAGATGCTCCGCCTGTCCTCCCTTCTGATCGGCTGTTTACTGCTCGCGTTAACCGCGCACGGTGACGACCGCGTCAACTGGGAGATTACGCCGCGCATCACCGCCCCTGGTCAGCCCTTCCGCCTCCAAATCCAAGTCGACTCCGATGTCCCTCTCGGCGGTGCCCAGAATGTCGGCCGCGATATCCGTCCGCCGCGCGGCATGGCGCTGCGCCTTTCCGGCCAGATCCTCCGACCGGACTCCACCGAGGCCACCCTCAACTTCTCCGGCGTCGCACCCGAGCAAGAAGGTGAATACGTCATCCCGAGCTTTAATCTCCGCTTCCCGCGCAAGATGATCAGCGTACCGGAGATCAAACTGATCGTGAGCAAGACGGTGGCTTTTATCCGCACCAACCAAGCCCGGGCTGAACTCTCGATTCCGGACCGCACTTTCTATGTCGGTGAACTGATTCGGGGGTCGATTAACATGCGGGGCGGCGAGCAGGAATCGGTGGTCGCCTCCTTTGGGCTCGAATCCGTAGCCGAAGGCTTCACCTTCGGCGTTACTTCCGACCGCCAGCCACTGCCCGCCGAAATGGGGCAAGGCCTGCAGACGAGTTTCGAGTTAACGCCCATCCGCGAAGGGCTCAACGAGGTGATAATCAACGGCATCATGCTCATCCAGTCTGGCAGCACGTCCGTCTTTAATAACGCTGGCCGCGACCGCCCCTTTACTTTTCGCCGCCGGATTGCCGTCGAACACGTCCCCCAAAAAGGGCGCCCCGCTGACTGGTCAGGAGCGATTGGTAAATTCACCGCCGAACCCCAGCAAGCCTCCAATGAAAAACCAGAAGTGGGTGAGCCGATCAGGCTACGTGCGGTCCTGACGGGCAGCGGCAACCTAGATCGCATTGTCCCGCCGGAAATAATGAGTAATGAGGTCTGGGACGTCTTACCAGCCACTGAACGCCGGCGCCACGCCGAAGAACAACGCTTCTTTGTCTACACTTTGGTGCCACGACTCCCGGGCAAACAAAAGACCCCGGAGATCCGCTTCTCGAGCTTCGACCCTGAGACGAAACAGTTTAGCCGACTTGTGTTCGCATCGGCGGAAGTGACGGTCACGGGCAATGCCCCCGCCAAAGTGGATCTAGTCACCCGCGACCCCGCCGCTCCCATCGGCAGCGACGCCGGCCTGAAGCTCTCTGGCCTCGCCAAACCAGACCCAGCATCAGGCTCACTCTTTAGCCGTCATAGCATGATTGAACCATTGGCCGCTTCAAAGCTTTTCTGGTCGAGCAATGGCCTAGCGCTACTCCTCATCGTCGCCGCCACTGGGGTAATTTTGATTGCCGGCTACCTGGCTTCGCATCCGCAAATTATCATTCACTGGCGAGCCAAGCGCGGTCTCCAACGGGCCATCCGTCAGGCCACTCGGGCTCGTGGCGACGCTCCGGCCTTTGCGAAAATTGCCACCGGTGGATTGAAGCTAGGGTGTGCCGCTATCCTTGGTGCGGAGACCGAAGCCATGACTCAGAGCGACATTCTGCGCGTGCTACCGGAAGCGAAACGCGAGACGTTAGACGCCCTCTTTGATGCCGCAGATGGTAATAAGTTTGGATCCGGCACGACCATCCGCACCACCAACCAAGAGGAGGCCCTCATCCTCCTTCATCTCGTGAGAGACCTCCTGTGAAAGCCTTCCCTCTCTATATCCTGATGATAGTGGCTACGCTTGGGGCAGCCGAGCCGGACGCCCCTTCAGCCGGAGAGAAAGCTTACGCCAAAGGAGATTTTGCGGGCGCCGTCGAGTCCTGGCAGGAGGAAGCGCGCCATCACGGCATCAATCCCGGCCTACTCGCCGCCCTAGGCAACGCGGAGTGGAAGCTCGGACGCAAGGGCCGGGCCATGGTTTGCTGGGAGCGCTCATTACTGTTAGATCCACATAACGCTGTGGCACTGGCCGGCATCCGCCACGGCCAGAATGCGGGCGGGGTTGAGCGCCCTGGCGCCACCTGGCCAGAAACTTATGCTTCGGTAGCTGGTGCCGACCTCTGGCTACTGGTAGCCACTCTCTCTTTCTGGGCCGCCTTGGGCGCCGTGCTACTCCCGCGAATTCGGCGCCAGCCAGCGGGTGAATGGAATCAGCGCCTCCGGGTCACCGCCTTGACACTTTTGGCACTCTGCATCCCCGGACTTTGGGGAGCACGCTCCCTCGCCCACCGAGCTGTCATCCGCAAAACAGAGATCTCACTTCGCCTTACCCCCACCCAGCTAGGTGAAGCCACGCAGGCCGTCAATGAAGGCGACGTCGTCCGCACCGGGCGTCCGTTCAACGGGCACATCCGCGTCACCACTTCCGATGGTAAAACAGGCTGGCTGAGGGCTGGCGAGATTGAGCCCGTGTGGGGCGGAGGACTGCCGGCGGACCTCGACCAGAAAGCCGCGCCCTAAACCTTTCGCCTTGGAGGGGACGGCTGGGTCCGCTTGGATGATGGCGTGCGCATCCTTGACCGCCACATCCTCAAAGAAACCACCATCGCCGGCAGCGCCGCGACGGGGGCCTTCATCTTTGTGATGGTGGCGAGTAATATCCTTACGCAAGTCGCGAGCGCCATCGCCTCGGGCCGCGTGAGTGGCTGGGAAGGCTTAGAGTTAGTCGCACTCTTATTCCCGGGCGTGATTCCCTACGCCCTGCCCCTCGGGCTCCTCACCGGCGTACTCATCGCCTTCGGGCGCTTGAGTTCACAGCACGAACTAACTGCCATGAAGGCGAGTGGCCTCAGCTTAAGCCGGATCGCCCGCCCCGCCCTTTGGCTCGCCGGCGGCCTCGCCTTGATTTCTGCCGGGCTAAATCTCGAGATCGCTCCGTACTCCAATACCGAATATCGCAAACTGCTGGTCGGCTCCGCCAAGGATAATCCTGCTTCGGTCATCACCCCCGGTAAGTTGAATCGGCAATTCCCAGGCATGGTGATCCGGGCCGCTGAACGTGACGGCGAAATCCTGCGTGACTTCTGGCTATGGCGCATCGACCCCCAGGGACGCCTCGTCCAGGCGGTTCATGCAAGCGAAGCACGACTCAATCGGGCTGAAAATAAAGCCGGCGAGGGCATCCTTCGTGTGGTCTTAACCAACGTGCAGACCGAAACCTGGCATGCGGGCGATGCCAGCTACCAGCATCCCCCCGACTTCTTTTCGGCCCGCACCTCGACCCTCGAGTTCCCCGCCTCTGGCATTTTTAAGGACGGCTCAAACTTTGAGCGCAAATTGCGCTGGCTGACGACCGCTGAGCTCCTCGAGGCGATTGATAAGGGCTGGCAGGTCGGGCCGAACGCCACGCCGGCAGAAAAAGAACGTGGTCAGGTGTTGGCCCTAACCCAGCTGATGTCCCACTTAGCCGGAGCGTTTTCCGTCTTCTCCCTAGCCCTCCTTGCCGTGCCTCTCGCCGTGCGCGTCGGGCGGGCCGAAACCTTCGTCAACGCGTCACTCGCGCTCGGGGTGGCCCTCTCCTATTACATGCTCACCTCCGCCGCGACCTACGTGAAGGCCCCCCAGTTGCATCCTGAGTTGCTCGTCTGGGTGCCCAACCTGCTGGTCGTGTCCGTGGCTCTTTGGTTATTCAAACGTGCCTCGCGCCACTGAGCCGCTCATTGGTCGCGCCGATACCAAGTAAAGAAGGCGTAGCCCATGCAACTGAGGGCGAAGATTTCGTTGAAGCCCTTCATCACCACCGCGCCCATAATCATGTCTGACGATGCGGTCATACTAATGATACGCGGGGCAAGACGGTAGGAATCGTAAATCGGGTGCTCGCCAAAGATGAGGGCAGCCCAAAGAGGCAAGTCGGCGATCATCAGCGCAAAGGAGTAGACCATTGCCGCCCCAAAGCCGACTCTGGGCAGCAGCACCGACCGCGAAAACAGCGGCCAGACCATCAAGATGGCCGGAAGGAACATGGACCAGTGCTCGACGACATGGAGCGGGCGACTACGCAGGGCAGCTTCGTAAAGCTCCGGGAAATGCCAGATCGAGAAAAAGAGTGTAAACAGAAGGCCACCCACGAGCGGATGCGTCAGGGCGCGCAACACTTTCGTCAGGCTTGGGCGCGATTCCAGAAATCCGTCAATTAAGCCAGGCGGAATCCCTGTGACCAAGAGGGGCGCCGCCACGTAAATCAGCAGCATGTGCTGCAACATATGGGCCGAAAAAAGAAATTGCTCACCCAGCTGATCGAGCGGTGAACCCACCGCGAGATAACCCACCAAGACGCCCAAGTGAAACCGGACGGCGAAAGCGACGGGGTAAGCAGACCCTGACTCCTTCGCCCACTTCGCCCGATAGGGCCCACAGGCTAGAGCATGCGCCCATGACGCTCCCACAACTAGGAGCAACAGCAGTGGCTCGGTGTGCCAATGAAGCGGGAGGCGCATCCCTACTTATTATACCAACCGGGTGACTCCGCAAGTGCGGGCACAAAAAAGGCCCCTCGCGGGGCCGATGTCGTCAGAAGTTTATCTCGTTTAAGAGATCCACTTCGGATCAAGCACGTCGACCGAGAAGAGGGCCAACAAGGCCGTGAAGGTAGCGAAAGCCAAGGCCAGCGCGGCGACGAAGATCCAGAAAAGCAGGCGCTTGTCGTAGATCAGGTGCATGAACCACAGGATAACCGCGAAGAACTTACCGGCGGACATTAGGCTAAGGACGGTGAGGACCACCGGCATCGAGACGGGTACGAAAATCAGGACGATCTCCGCACCAGTGACCACGGCTAGCCAAAGGGCCAACGTGATGAAGTGGTGATAGCGACGGGTTTCCTCGGCGAGGAATTCCGGGCTTGGGGCGGCTTCGGGAGAGGAAGACATAATCGTAAATAAGGATTACTTGGTGACGGCAGGAAGGCCCGTGCCCCAGAAGCCATTTGGCCCGAGGTATTCGACAAGGTAGACCGCCGTGAAGATGATAATCCAAACGATGTCGACGAAGTGCCAGTAGAGGCCCGCGACTTCGACGTCGAGGGCGCCCGTGTGGCCGCCCAGCTTCCCAGTGAAACTGTAGAAGTACATCAGGATGAGCCAGAGTACGCCGATGGCCACGTGGGTGCCATGCGTACCAGTGAGGACGTAAAACGTCGAGCCAAGCACGCTATTCTGAATCGTCAGGCCCTGATGGTAGAAGTGCGTGAACTCGAAGACCTGACAGCCCAGGAAGATTAGGCCAAAGAAAATCACCCCAAGGACATTGCGGCGGAAGGACTTAATCTCGCCCTTGTGCATCGCGGAGACCGCGAGCGCCATCAGGAACGAGGACATCAGCAGGATGAACGTCGAGAACGACGTCAGCTCGATGTTGAATAGATTCTGGATGAAGCGCTGGTGGCCTTCAGCATCGGTGAATCCCGAGGGGTAGAGCTTACGGTACAGCAGGTGCGTCGAGATCAGTGTCCCGAAGAACATACAATCCGAAGCCAGGAAGAGCCACATGATGAGCTTCTTATGGTCAATCCCGGTGGAGGTGGGCGCGTCATGCGCGGCGGCGGTTTCAGACATGGAGGTCAGAGTTGAGAGATGGATGAAAAAGGCTCAGTGGGCGGCGGTCTCAGCGGGAGCTGGCGAACCGGAAGCAGCGGGGGTCTTGAGCATGTAGCCACCAGGCCCTTCGACGGCCCAGAGCCAGATGCCGAGGATGAGGACGCCGAGGCCCGTGATGACAATCCACCCAGCGTGCGGAACGCCCATGGCCATCATCGGCATGCCGAACCCTGCGAAGAGGAAGCCCGTGGAAGCCACCAATGGCATCCAAGACTGGCTGGGCATGTGGACACCGGCTTCGCCGCCGTCGTTCTCATAGGCGATGCGCTTGCCGCCGTGCTTATCTTCAAAGTAGGCATCGCGCGTGGCCACGATCGGTGCCTGCGCAAAGTTATATTCGGGCACAGGTGAAGGCAGGGACCATTCCAAGGTGCGGCCGCCCCACGGATCGCTCGCGCACTTCTTGCCCTTAAAGGCCGTCCACGCGAGGTTAGCGAAAGCGAGGAATACGCCGGCACCAAGAATATAGGCTCCGATGGTGGCGACATAATTCCAGGTCTCCCAGCCGTTGCCGGCGTGGTAGGTGTGCGTACGACGAGGCATGCCAGCGAGGCCGAGGTAGTGCATCGGACCGAAGGCGAGATTGAAGCCCAAGATGACCATGCCCGAAGCGATGTATGCGAGGGGAGCATTCGGCATGCGGCCGAAAATTTTGGGGAACCAGAAGTAAAGGCCGGCCATTAGGCCGAGGAGCACGCCGCCAAGGAGCACGTAGTGGAAGTGTGCGATGACGAAGTAGCTATCCTGCTGCTGAGAGTCGGCTGGGGCCGAGGAGTGCATCACGCCAGAGAAACCGCCGCACATGAACATCCAGATAAAGCCGAGGGAAAGCACCATCGGAGGCGTGAAGCGAACGCGTCCGCCCCAGATTGTGCCCAGCCAGTTGAAGATCTTGACGCCTGTCGGCACGGCGATGGCCATGGTTAGGAGCGCAAAGGCGGCGGTGGGTACTGGACCGAGACCGGTGGTGAACATGTGGTGACTCCAGACGGCGAAGCCCAGGAAGCCAATGACGGCACCAGAGAAGACGATAATCGGGTAACCAAAGAGTGCCTTCCCGGAGAAGGTCGGGAGAATTTCCGAGACGATACCCATCGCTGGGAGCACCAAGATGTACACTTCCGGATGGCCGAAGATCCAGAAGAGGTGCTGCCAGAGGATGGGCTGCCCACCCGCGGACGGGTTGAAGAAGTTGGCGCCAAAGGCGCGGTCGAACATGAGCTCGATCAGCGCGACGGTGATCGCCGGGAAGGCGAGAATGATAAGGATCGCTGTGATGAGGGTCATCCAAGTGAACACGGGGAGGCGCATCATGGTCATGCCCTTGGCGCGCATATTGATGATGGTGCAGATGAAGTTGAAGGAGGCCGCCAGGGAGGCGATGCCCAGCACCTGGATGCCGATGATCCAGAAATCCGTGCCGACGCCGGTGAAGCGTAGAGCCTGTCCATTTTGGCCGTAAGTGCCAGAGAGTGGCGCATAGCTGAACCAACCATTGGCGGGGGCGAAATCGGTAAACGCTAGGTGCTTGTGCCACTCGAATCCATTCAGCCAACCGGCGAGGTGCGCAAACTCGAAGAGCCAAGAGGCGTTGAGCACGAAAGCTCCGAATACAAAGGTCCAGAGCGAGAAGGCGTTCAATCGCGGGAAAGCGACGTCGCGGGCACCGATTTGCAGCGGGACAAGGAAGTTGAAGAACGCGGCCGAGAGCGGCATGACCCCAAGGAAGATCATCGTCGTGCCGTGCATCGTGAACAGCTGGTTATACATCCGTGCCGTGACGAAGTCATTGTCCGGGCGGATCAGCTGCGTGCGAATCGCGAGGGCTTCGACGCCGCCGACAAGGAAGTAGAACATGGCGAACGCTCCGTAGAGGATGCCAATTTTCTTGTGGTCGACGGTCGTCAACCAGTCAGTCCAACCGGTCGTGCGGTCCGGACGGATGAGGCCGAGGTCGCTGCGCTCGGGCGCCAGCTCAAGCTTGCTGGCGACGGGGGCGTGATGGGAATCGTGAGACATTGGAATAAAGGGTTCGGAAGGTTTACTTCAGCGTGAGGAGATATTCCGCGAGGCAGTCGAGCTCCTCGGGGGTGAGGATTTCGCGCGCTTTCTTAAGAGCGGCGGTGGCGGCGACGACCTTTTCATCGCCGGCTTTCTTGATGGTAGCGAGCTCGGCGGGACTCTTCCCCTTGGCGTCAACCAGAGCCTTAGCCGCGGCCGCTTGGGCTTCAGTGAGGGCATTTTCCGCCGCGTCAATGAGGGGTGCAAAGGTGGGGTTCAGCCCGCTAACGCTAAATGCCTGATAAAAGTGCATCCGGTTGCCAGGCTTGACGTCCTTGGTCGGCTTGCCATCAGCGCCGGTGGCGACGCCCGAGGAGCCGATCCACTTTTTGAGATTGGCCTTGAGCACGTCCCTGTCGATTTCGACGGACTGCTCGGTATTCAGCGTCTCCTGTTCCTTCGCAAGCTGGGCCTTCGGGTCACGATTATCGAGCCAAGCGCCCGCGAGCGACTTGCGTGAAGCAACGTGGGTGAGGTCAGGGGCAAAAACACCCGCCGCCTGGGGATTGCCATTGATATTGTGGCACATCATGCAGGTCTTGGCGGCGAAGAGAGCCTTACCCGTCTCGGCCTTACTGCCGGCAACAACGGGCAACGAATCGGCCTTCTGCCGCTGCACCCACTTCGCAAACTCAGCGGGCTCGACGACTTCGACGCGGAAAAGCATGTAGGCGTGGGAGTCGCCGCAGAACTCGGCGCACTGGCCGTAGTAGTGACCGACTTCATCGCCCTGAATCCACATGTGATTCTTGCGGCCTGGTACGAGGTCGACCTTACCAGCGATCTTCGGAATCCAGAAAGAGTGGATGACGTCCTCGGAGCGGAGATTGATGTGAACTGCCTTGCCCTTCGGAATCACGAATTCATTCGGCACGGAACGCTTGGCGTCATTCGTGAGTCCGAGCTGCGGATACTCGAAGCGGAACCACCACTGCTTGCCGATGACGTCGATTTCAAGAACCTGCTCCTCGACGACCTTGGCGTAATTCTCCTTTGCACCTTCGAGGCGGGGATACCAAGCGGAGAGCTTGGACGTCGGGATAGATTCAGCCGGTACATCATCATCGTACCAGATCGCGCTAAGCGTCGGAATTGCAATGATCACCAGTGCCCCAATGGAGGCGGTAATCAGGCCGATTTCGACGAGCGGGTTGCCGTGGCCTTCTTCGATGCGCGGGGCATCCTCATCGCCCGGACGGGCCCGGAATTTAATGACCGCATAAACTAGGAGGCCGCCAACGAGGATGAAGAGGACGACGACCAGCCAGACGGTGTCCATGAAAACATCATACTGCATCTTGGCCACGGGCCCCTTGGGGTCCAAGGTGGACTGGCGGACGTTCATGTCGGCCTTGGAACATCCCGCCATGACTAGGGCGAGGAAGGGGGCGGCCAACAGACCGACCCGACTGAAGAAGCGAGAAAACATAAAGGATGAGTTTCGGACGCCGCAAAATCCGTAAAAACGATGTGATTTGCAAGCCCCCCGCTGGGTAAAATCGCCATTTTCGGGCCCGCCTAGCCGAACTGGCTGATAATATATTCATAAATTGCTGAAAGTGAACATTTTACATAAGTATATGTTCATCATATTGGCTAATACGGCACACCTCGCCCCTCTTCTATCCCCCTCGATGACCTTGGGTCTTGCTCCCATGGGTCCCTGCTTTAACCCCCAGAGTCATGTCTTGGTGTAGCCCACACGGCACCCCCCTTCCCGATTGGAGAAAGCGTACCTTGATCATGGGCATCATGAATCTGACCCCCGACTCCTTCTCGGATGGCGGTCAGTTGACGGACGCCGACACGGCTGTAAAGCGAGCGGAAGTGCTCATTAAAGAAGGGGCCGACATCCTCGACCTAGGAGCGGAGTCAACGCGCCCAGGCGCCACGCCGTTGGACGCACCCACGGAACTCGCCCGGCTCCTTCCCGCAATTAAGGCCCTCCGCCAAAAATTTCCGGGGATGCCTCTTTCCATCGATACTTATAAAGCCGACGTCGCCCTTGCCGGGATCGCTGCCGGCGCTGACATCGTCAACGATGTCGAAGGAGGTCGTTTTGGGGCTGATTCTAAAGGGTCTCCAATGTCTATAGCCTGCGCTCACCTGCGCTGCCCACTTATTCTAATGCATCGGCGGCCAGCCCCTTCCTACAAGGATTTCTGGCCTGAAGTCCTGGCTGACTTACGGGGTTCACTTCGCCTCGCGCTGGATGCCGGCGTGCCAGCGGAACAATTGTGGACCGACCCCGGTTTTGGTTTTGGGAAAACGCCGGCGCAGAACCTCATGCTCGTCCGCAACCTTGAACAGATCGCTGCTTTAGGCTTTCCGGTGCTCCTTGGGACGAGCCGAAAATCCACCCTCGGGTTGATGATGGGCGAACCGGATCCACTTAAACGGTTACCCGCCAGCATCGCCACTGCGGTCTGGGGGGTCGCCCAAGGTTGCTCGATGGTCCGCACCCATGACGTGGCCCAACTACGTCCCTTTCTCTCGGCCGCAGATGCCTTGCGCCGGGGAGTGATTAACTGAGCAAGGGGGCTTTATCCCCCAGTAAATCGCCAAAATAGGTGGAGGATGGAGCCAGCAGTCGGACTTGAACCGACGACCTGCCGCTTACAAGGCGGCTGCTCTACCAACTGAGCTATGCTGGCCAACTCCTCCATTCACAGACTTGTTCACAGGTGAAGCCTGTCAACCCTCGGGACGTTTGTGTTTAGGGGTTGAAACCCAGTTGGTTTTGAACGGAATTCAACCACCCCAAGCCCTGAAACCATGCGTATCCCTGTTTCCCTTCTTGTCCTTTGTGCCGGCATCTCTGGCTGCACCTCGAACATCGACCCTTCGTTGGTGGACAACGTCACCGTCCAGTCCAGCCCCATCAGCGCCGCCGTTCGTCTCGATGGTGTGACCGTGGGTCGCACGCCCGTCACGCTCCCGCTTGATCGCACCAAGAATTACGACCTCCAAATCGGCAAGGGTGGCTACACCGCCGAAAGCACCACGCTTAAGCCCCGCCTAATCACCACCAGTGAAGGCATCGAGTACGGCTTCCCTAGCACCATTAAGGTCAACCTCACCAAGGTCCCGGGTAGCGACGATGTTGCGGTGCCTGAAGATGATGTCCCTGACTTTAAGCACCTCGCGAAGAAGGTCGTGGGTGATGAGACTGAAGCCCAGGCCGCCGCTAAGGCGGATATCGCCGAAACGAAGGAAGCTGCCGCCAAGATCAAGGCCAGCATCGCCACCCGCGAAGCAGCCAACAAAGCAAAGCTCGCGGAAATTGCCAAGGCCATCGCCGCCGCCAAAGCCGCCACCGCGTCCGACGCCGCCGCCCAAGCCAAGGTGGTCGAAGCCGAGCTCGCGCTCAAGGAAGCCACCCACGCCGCCGAAGCCAGCCGCGCCTCGGCTGAAGCCTCTCTCCGTAGCATTGAATCTCGCCGCCTCGCCCTCGAAGCCCAGCCCAACCCGGCCACCGCTGCAAAGTTGAACGCCGAGAAAGAAGCCGTGGCTAACAAGTTGGCTGCTGCCGATGCCAAGCTGGCCGGCGCCCGCACCGCTCTCACCGCCGCCGCGCTCAAGAGCTCGGGCATCCTCTCACTCGAAGAACGTATCTCCAAACTGGAAGCTTCTTACGCTGCCGAAACCAAGGCGCTCGACGAAGCTAACGCCAATTCACGCCAAGCCCTCAACGCCCTCAACGCCCGCGCTGATGCCCTGACGCGTGCCACTGAAGCCGGCGTTAAGGCAGCCAAGTCCGATGCAGCCAAGAGCCTAGCTGATATCCAGAAATCCCTCGAAGAGCAGAAGCTTGCCGTGGGTAAGGCTAATGAAGAACGCGATGCCCTCAAGGCTGCTAATTCTGCCGCTCTCGCCGCCGCCCGCGCCGAAAACTATAAAATCGTGGCGGACCTCAACAAGCAGCTCGCTCAGGCCAAGGTCGATAATTCGAAGACCGCTGCCGACGCCGCTGAAAAAGCACTCGCCGACGCCAAGAATCAACTCTCCGCCCTGCAGTCCAAACTCGCTGATGCTGATAAGGCCGCCGATAAGGCTGTCGCTAAAGCACGCCACGATTCCGAAGCCAAACTCGCCGACGCCACCAAGGCGGTCGAAAGCGCTCGCAAGGACGCAGCCCAACAGAAGCACGAAGCCGAGCATGCTCTGGCTGAAGCTAAGGCGGATGCGGCTAAAGCTCTAGCCAACGCCAAGAGCGAGAGCGATAAGCTGGTCTCTGCTGCTAAGGAAGCCGGCGAAGCCAAGCTCGCCGAGACCGCCAAGGCCCTCGCCAATGCCAAGGCCAACAGCGACAAACTGGTTGCCGAAGCCAAGGAAGCGGGTGAAGCCAAGCTTGCTGAAGCCACCAAGGCCGCCGCCAACGCCAAGAGCGAGAGCGACAAGCTTCTCGCTAGCACCAAGGAAGCAGGTGAAGCCAAACTCGCTGAAGCCACCAAGGCCGCCGAGAAGGCCCTCGCCGATGCTCGCCTGGATGCTGAAAGCAAAATCGCTGAAGCCACCAAGGTTGCTACCGAAGCCAAGGCCAAGGCCGATAAGCTCGCCTACTCGGAGTTCAACGCCCGCTACGCCCTGCTGGAAAGCCGTCTTCGCTCCAAGAGCATCACGGCGGACCAGTACAAGGAACAGCTCGCCGCCCTCCGCAAGGAGCTCGGGCTCTGATTTAATCACGTCACAACGACGCCCTGAAGCCCGGCCGAAAGGTCGGGCTTTTTTGTTGGAAGCAAGGCCAAGGGACGCACCTTGGTAACCCTATGTCGGAAACGCTCTCCCGCACCCCTCTCTTCGCACTCCACGTCGAACTCGGCGGGCGCATCGTCCCCTTCGCCGGATGGGAAATGCCCGTCCAATACACGGGCATCATTGAAGAGCATATGGCCGTGCGCAAATCGGCCGGCCTATTCGACGTCTCCCACATGGGTGAAGCCCGCGTTCGCGGCCACGACGCCGCCGCCTTCCTCGATCGCATCATGACCAATGAGATGTCCACCATCCGCATCGGGATGGCGCGCTACACGGTGATGTGCCAGCCGGACGGTGGCTGCGTCGACGACTTAATTGTCTACCGCCTCGGCGAGTCGGAGTTCCTCATCTGCCTCAACGCCTCCAATGCCCCGAAGGATATCGCCTGGATGCGCTCGCTCATCGGCACCGCCCAAGTAGAAGTCATCGATGAATGCTCGGCTTGGGCCCAGCTCGCAATCCAAGGTCCGGTCGCTGAAAAAATCCTCTCCGAAATCACCGCCGCCCCGCTTGCGACGATCAAACGCTTCGGCTTCTTGGTCGGCGAAGTCGCCGGCGTAGCCGGCTGCATCATCTCCCGCACCGGCTACACGGGTTCACCCGGATTCGAAATCTACCTCCCGGCGGCCTCCGCCGATAAGGTCGCACGTGCACTCCTCGTGGCAGGCAAACCCCACGGGCTCGTCCCCGCCGGCCTGGGCGCCCGTGACTCGCTTCGACTGGAAGCAAACTACCCGCTCTACGGGCATGAAATCTCCGAACGCATCTCGCCGATTCAAGCGGGCCTGGCCTGGACGGTGAAATTCACGAAGCCCGAATTCGTTGGCCGGGAAGCCCTCCGCCGGCAGGTGGAAGGTGG
>CAIKRN010000095.1 GCA_903829855.1 uncultured Opitutia bacterium | reverse complement strand
TACGACGTCCGTCGACTGGTTCGTGATATCACGGCCTCCGCCGCCTACCAGCGTAGCTCGAAGGTCAATGAGACGAATGCGGACGACAAGGTGAACTTCGCTCGCGCGCAGGTCCGTCGCGTGCGCGCGGAGGTGCTGCTCGATGCCATCTCGCAGGTTACCGAGACCCCAAATAAGTTCCAGGGTCTACCGGTCGGAGCCCGCGCCGTGCAGATTGCGGATGGAGCCGTCAGCAATTACTTCCTGAGCACGTTTGGTCGCTCCAGCCGCGAATCCGTCGCCTCCACGGAGGTGAAGACCGATCCGAATCTCTCGCAAGCCCTGCACCTAATGAACGGCGATGCGGTCAATGATCGCATCCGTCGCGGCAAGGTGGTGCAGACGATGATCGAAGCCCGCAAGACCGATGAGCAGATTGTCACGGAACTCTTCCTGCGCGTCTTCGGCCGTGCCCCGATTGACAACGAGATGAAAGCGGTGACGCAATCCATCGCCAAAGATCCCACGGGCCGGCTCATCATCCTCGAGGATACTTTCTGGGCGTTGATGAATTCCAAAGAATTCTACTTCAACCACTGATCTGTTGCCGCTCATGTCTCCCGCCGCGCTCACGCCTCGTTGGTTACCCCGTCGTTGCCTGATGGTGGCGGCCGGCTTTGCGGTTTCCTCGCTCTCCGCGCAGGACGCGGAGAAGTTTACCTACGACGACCACATTCGTCCGATGCTGGAGAACAAATGCTTCTCCTGCCATAACCCGGATAAGAAGAAGGGTGGCCTCGACCTCACTAGTTACGCCGCGATGTTGAACGGTGGGGGCGGTGGTGCCGCCGTCGACCCAGGTAATCCTCTCGGGAGTCGCCTGTTGAGGTGTAGCTCGAAGAAGGAAGAGCCCTTCATGCCGCCCGAAGGCGCACCGCTGGAGGCCAAGGACCTAGAGATCCTCACTAAGTGGATTGCAGGCGGGATTCTGCAGGCAAAGGGGAGTGTGGCGCGCAAATCTAACCGTCCGAAGGTTGACCTCACTTTCAGTGGTGCCCCGGGCAAGCCCAGTGGCCCCGCCGCCCGGCCGCATGACGTCTTGCTCGAGCCGGTCATCGTCACCCCGCGCACCACGGCGGTCGTGGCGATGGCGGCCAGTCCGTGGACCTCGTTGCTCGCCGTCGCCGGCCAGCACCAGATTCTGCTTTACGATACCGACAGCAAAGAGCTCGCCGGTATTCTGCCTTACACGGAAGGTTATGCCCGTTCGCTGAAGTTCAGCGCCAATGGTTCTTTGCTCGTTATGGGCGGAGGCCGTGGGGGCAAAATCGGCCATGCCATTGTCTGGGACGTTGCCACCGGCCGCCGAGTCGTCGAAGTCGGTAAGGAATTCGATCAGGTGATGTCCGCGGATATTACCCCTGACCACCGCAAGGTCACCATTGGGACGAACACGAAGAAAGTTAAGTGCTACGACGTCGCCACCGGCGAGCTCGTCTACACCATCGCCAAGCACACCGAGTGGGTGACGGGAGTGCGCTTCAGCCCTGATGGCGTGTTGCTCGCCACCTCTGATCGTAATGGCAACGTGATGGCGTGGGAGGCGGATAGCGGAGGTGAATTCTACAATCTCGGACAACATACGGCTTCCGTCACCGACCTCGCGTGGCGCGCGGACTCCAACGTACTTGCCAGCTGTTCAGTCGACGGGACGATTTCCCTCTGGGAGATGAAGACCGGCAAGCGGATCGCCAACTGGTCGGCCCATGGTTCGGTGCAGTCCGTTTCTTTCACGCCTGATGGCCGCTTGGTGTCCTGCGGCAAGGATGGCACTATGGCCGTCTGGTCGATTGATGGTAAGAGCCTCGCTAAATCGACGTCCCAGGGGGATGTCGTCTCCAAGGTCGTCGCGCTGAGCGACGGTAAGTCTTGCGTGACTGGTAATTGGCTAGGCGAAGTGAAATTCTATGACATCTCTACCGGCAAGGATGTCTCGCAGGTTTCCAGCAATCCACCGAAGATTGCGGACCGTATTTTAGAAGCCGAAGCCCGCCTGAAGGAGCTCGAACCCGAGTTGCCGAAAGTTCAGGCTGCCGTCGTCACGGCCGAGAAGGCGATTCCCGCGGCCGCGGCCGAGGTTGCCAGACTCCGTCCTATGGGCGAGCCCGCCGCGAAAGCCCTGGCATCCTTTACGACCAAGCTGGAACAAATTGCCAAGAGCCGGGATTACTGGGTGGGCCAGGTGAAGCTTGCCAAGACCCCTGAGGCCAAAACCAAAGCCACCACGGCGGTAGCTGCGAGTGCGAAGTCGACGGCGGCGGTGAAAGCCGAAGCCGAGAAGGTGCGGCCGACAGCTGAGCCGTTCCTGACCGCCGAAGCCGCCCTCGCCAAGTTGCGTAATGATCTGACCATCGCCCAGGCCGCTGTCCGCAACAACACGGCAGAGACTGCTGCCCGTCGTGAGCGCATCGTCTTCTTGAAAGCCGCTCAGTTCAATGTCGGCGTACTTTCCGAGCGCGAGAAGCTCACCAAGTTGGAAACCGATATCGCTGATTTCATCGCGGCTAAGGCCGAGAATGAAGCGGCGAAGGTTGCTGCGGCTGGCCGGATTGAGCCAGCGTTGAAAGCGGCCGAAGAGGCTGCGAAGAAAATTGCCGCCCAAGAATCGGCGTTGGCTGCCCTCAAGGAAGAATTTACCGCCTTAGATCGTGCCCTGAATCCTTTACGCCAAGCTGAAGCCGAAGCGGCAGGACGCAGCGAAGTGCAGGCCAAGGCGGTGGCTTCGAGCAATGATGTCATTGTCGGGCTCGGCCGCGATCGTGATGTCGGCTTGGCTGCGGCCAAGGCTGCCCTCGCTGACTACACCAAGAGTCGCCGCCCGACGCGGGCGATTTTCACCGAGGCCACGACCCGGGCGGCAGAACTGACCAAGCAAGGCACGAGCCTAAAGGGCGAGATGCTTGCCCAGCAGCAAGCGGTCGCCGCCGCTCTGGCGGTCGTTGAGGCCGCAGTCCAGGAAGTCGCCGCTCGCGGCAACGCCCTGAAGGATGCGGATGCGGCGATTATTGCGGCCCAGGCCGCACTGGTCACCGCCCAGCAACAGTTCGAGGCGGCTCGTGGTTTCAAGGCGATCTTCTCTACCAGTTATTTCTCGCTGCGTAAGCAGACCGCCGCCGCTTTGCTGTCGGCCCAGGACGCCATGGTCTTCGCCCGCAATATCCGGGAGACTTCGGCCATTTATCTGGCGGATGCAGATAAGAGTCTGGGTGTCGCCAAATTAGGCCAAGCTGCCGCCATCGCGGCCCGCACCGCCTTGCAGGTCAAGCAGGAGATGACGGAGAAGAGTCGCCTGACCGCCTTGGCAGAGCGCGATGCCATCACCGCCGAGCGCACGGCCACCCAAAAAGAAACCGCCCGCCTCCAGGCCGTCTCCGCTGAAGTGGAAAAGGCTTATCAAGGTAAATTGCCCGCTGCCCAGGCTGAATTAACCAAGCAACAGGCTGTGCTCGTGCCGCTTGAGAAAGCCCTCGCCGACGTTCGAGCCAAACTGGCTGAGGCCTCCAAGCCCGCTGCTGAAAAGTCCCTCGCAGTCGACACCGCCACCAAGCAACTCGAAGCGTTCCGGCAGGAAAAGCTTACGGCCGAGAAGACCGCCGTCGCCGCACGTAAGGAAATTCCACAACGGGAGAAGTCCGTCGAGGAGATCACGCACACCCTTGCGGAACTGACCCCGCAGGTTGAACCGCTGAAAGCCAAGGTACAGCAAGTCCAGGCGGCTTACTTAGCGATGCTCCCGCGCAAGAACTGAGGGCTAGTTAACAGGGTTGAAAAGTAAGCATGGCGGGTTCGCTGTCCTCGGGGTGAGTGTGTCAAAAGCAATCCGCTGATACCCGGTTCATGCTTTGACAGGAGGCATATCATTGAGCAGGGTTTCATGACCCTGTTGCTGCTGGAATCAAAGCTCTTCATGCAGGGTTAAATCACCCCACTTCGCCGCGTCTACCCTATGAAATTATATCAACCGCTCTTCTTCTCGGTGCTGATTCTCGGCGCAGGAATGACCACGGCATATGCCCAGGCTGATGCCGGTCAGGGCACGAAGACGCCGCCGGTTGGACCGAAAGCCGGAGGGAAGGGCGGTCGCTTGAATCTGCCTACGTCGATTAGCACCGCCATCGTCACGGCAGGTGACTTGGAGATTCGCGTCTCGGCCCTCGGCTCCGTCAAGGCGCTGAATAATGTCACCGTCCGGCCGCGGGTGGAGGGTCAGTTGATGAAAGTGCATTATACGGAAGGACAAGCCATCAAGGCGGGCGAGCCCCTCGCCGAGATAGATCCCCGCCCTTTCGAGGTTCAGCTGATGCAGTCCGAAGGTCAGCTCGCTCGCGACCGGGCCGCCTTAGCCAATGCCAAACTTGACCTGAAGCGTTATCAGGATGCGGCGGAGGCGGTCACTCGCCAGCAACTCGATTCTGCCGGGGCCCTCGTGGCACAACTGGAAGGCACGGTGAAGGCCGATGAAGGTTCCGTGAATAACGCCCGCCTGCAGTTGCTGTATTGTCATGTCACCGCGCCCATCAGCGGCACGGTGGGACTTCGTCCCGTCGATGCGGGTAACGTTGTCTCTCAGAATGACCCGGCCGGATTAGCCGTCATCACGCAACTCCAGCCAATTTCTGTCATCTTCGGCGTGCCGGAGGGCGATATCCCCGCCGTCCAGTATGCTGTCAGCCGAGGAGCTGTCTTGCGCGTTGAAGCGTTTGATCGTGATGGAAAAAATATCCTCGCGACCGGTGACCTTGCCGCCCTCGACAATCAGATTGATGCGACGACGGGAACCCTGCGTCTGCGCGCCCAGTTCGCGAATGCCGATCGCCGCCTTTTCCCTAACCAGTTCGTCAATGTCCGCCTCACGGTCGAAAATCGTAAAGGGGTGTTGCTGGTTCCGACCGCTGCGGTGCAAATCAGCGACCTGGTCCGCTATGTTTTTGTCGTGAATGGCCAGGAAGCCGATGCCACCGTCACCCGCCGTACGGTCAAGACGGGCGCGGTTGACGGCTTGAACACCGAGATCACTGAGGGTCTTGCCGCGGGTGAGATTATCGCCGCGGATGGCTTAGATCGTTTGCAGGACAAAACGAAGGTGTTAATCCCTGGACGACGCAAGGCTCCGGCGAATCCTGAAGCCAAGCCCTCGAAGTAAGTCGGGGTATGAATATTTCGCGTCCGTTTATTGAGAGGCCAGTAGCCACCACGCTGCTCATGGTGGCGTTGTTGCTGTGCGGCATCCTGGGTTACCGGTCGCTTTCGGTCGCGGCTCTCCCTGAGGTGGATTATCCCACCATTCAGGTGTCGGCGATGTATCCTGGAGCCAGCCCGGAGGTGATGATTACTTCGGTGACGGCTCCCTTGGAGCGCAAGTTGGGGCAGATGCCTGGCTTGACACAGATGACCTCGACGAGTTCCGCGGGGGCGACCTCAATCACACTGCAGTTTGACCTAGCGATTTCGCTGGATGTGGCAGAGCAGCAGGTACAGGCGGCGATCAACGAAGCCGGCGCATACCTCCCACCCGGATTACCGTCACCCCCGGTTTACAGTAAGGTGAACCCTGCAGACGCGCCCATCATGACGCTCGCCGTGACGTCAGATTCGCTCCCGCTTTCCAGAATCGCCGACTTGGTCGACACTCGGTTGGCCCAGAAAATCTCTCAGGTCTCGGGCGTTGGGATGGTGAGTATTTCGGGTGGTCAGCGGCCAGCGGTGCGCGTGAAGGTTAATCCCACGGCGCTCGCTTCCTACGGTTTGAATCTTGAAGCCGTGCGCCTAGCCATCATTGGCGCCAATGCGAATAGCGCCAAAGGGGGGTTCGACGGGCTCAAGCAGTCTTCGACTATTGATGCCAACGATCAGTTAAAATCCCCAGCAGATTACGATAAAGTCGTGCTGGCCTACCGCAATGGTGCGCCGGTGCGCTTGAGCGATGTCGCCGAGACCTCGGACGGTGCGGAAAATGTCTACCTCTCCGCCTGGGCAGGGCACAATCCAGGCGGCCAGACCCCCGGGGTCATCCTTAATATCCAACGGCAGCCCGGAGCCAACGTCATCGCTGTCGTCGACCGGATCAAGGCCATCCTCCCCCAGTTGCAGTCGACGATGCCTGGAGCCGTCAAGGTGTCGGTGCTCACCGATCGTACCATTACCATCCGTGCCTCCGTCGATGACGTGCAGATGGAACTCCTCCTGTCCATCTTCCTGGTGGTCGCGGTCATCTTCGTCTTTCTTCGCAACGTCCCCGCGACGATCATTCCCGGAATCACGGTGCCTCTTTCCCTGGTGGGCACTTTCGGCGTCATCTACCTCTGTGGTTTTTCAATCAATAACCTGACCTTGATGGCGCTCACGATCGCGACCGGCTTCGTGGTGGATGATGCCATCGTGATGATTGAAAATATCTCCCGTTACATCGAAAAGGGAGAGACCCCGATGCAGGCAGCCTTGAAGGGCTCGGCAAATATCGGCTTCACGATTATCTCGCTGACCTTCTCGCTCATCGCCGTACTCATCCCGCTGCTCTTTATGGCGGATGTAGTCGGACGTCTTTTCCGCGAATTTGCGATTACTCTGGCAGTTTCCATTCTCATTTCAGCAGTCATTTCACTGACCCTGACGCCCATGATGTGCAGTCGCATGTTGCGCCATGAATCGGAGGCGCAGCAGGGCGCACTCGCTCGGCGTCTCGGGGCCTTCTTTGATGAAATCATTCGGCGGTATGGCATCGCCCTGCGTTGGGTGCTAGCGCGCCAGCGGGCCACGCTTTTGGTCGCCGCCGGCACGCTCTTTCTAACGGCAGCGCTCTATGTTTTTATTCCCAAAGGTTTCTTCCCGGTACAGGACACCGGCGTTATTCAGGGGGTGACCGAAGCCGGCCAGGATATTTCCTTCGCGGCCATGGCCGGGAAGCAGCAGCGGGTCGCGGATATCGTGCTGGCCGATCCGGATGTCGAAAGCCTCGCTTCCTTCATCGGCGTCGATGGCACGAACGCCACCGTTAATTCCGGCCGCATTGTCATCAACCTTCGCCCTCTGGATCAGCGTCAAGCCCGGGCCCCCGCCATCGCGGCTCGGATTCAAGCCAAGGTCGCGCAACTCGACGGCGTCACCCTCTACCTCCAGCCGGTGCAGGACATGACGGTGGATACGACCCTCACGCGTACCCAATACCAATTCCTCTTACAGAGCCCCAAGGCGGAGGATCTCACGACCTGGATCCCGCAGCTCATGGAGAAGATCAAAGGCCTACCGAAGGTGAAGGATGTGGCCACCGACCTGCAAACCAACGGCCGCCAGGTGTTCGTCGAGATTGACCGTGCCGCTGCAGGGCGCTACGGGATCAGCGTCGCGGATATCGATGCTGTGCTCTATGATGCATTGGGTCAGCGGATCGTTTCCACCATCTTTACCCAATCCAATCAGTACCGCGTGATTCTCGAGGTGAAGCCTGAGTTCCGCGAAGGGGTCGGGGCTCTGGGCCGACTTTACGTCGCCACCTCCACGGGGGCGCAGGTGCCGCTGGGCAACGTCGCTAAATTCCATGAACAGCCTGCGCAGTTGGCTGTGACGAGGGTAGGTCAGTTTCCGTGTGCACGCATTTCTTTCAATCTCGCCCCTGGGGCGGCGCTGGGAGATGCCGTGAAGGCAATCAAGGGCACGGAAAAGGAGTTGGGTATGCCCGCTTCGATTGTCACCACTTTCCAGGGAGCCGCGGCGGCCTTTGAGGTGGCGCTGCGCAATGAACTCTGGCTGATCCTCGCGGCCATCGTGGTCATGTACATTGTGCTGGGCGTCCTGTACGAGAGTTTCATTCACCCCGTTACGATTCTCTCGACCTTGCCCTCGGCGGGCGTCGGGGCGCTCTTAGCTTTGCTGATCGCCCGGAGCGACCTCGATGTCATCGGGATCATTGGCATCATCTTGCTGATCGGCATCGTCAAGAAGAACGCAATCATGATGGTCGATTTCGCCCTCGATGCGGAACGCAACCAGGGAGTGCCGCCCGAAGAGGCGATTTATCAGGCGTGCCTATTGCGCTTCCGGCCCATCCTGATGACGACCATGGCGGCGTTACTCGGCGCCTTGCCGCTCATGCTTGGTTCCGGTATGGGTTCCGAAATGCGCCAACCCTTGGGGATTACAATGGTGGGCGGTCTCATCGTCAGCCAAGTCCTGACGCTTTTCACCACGCCGGTGATTTACCTCTGGTTTGATCGCCTGAACCGGCGGCGAGTGCAGGTTGGGCAGGGTGAGGTCGCGCCATCTGTCCAGCCGTGAATATTTCTGCGTTCTTCATCCGTCGCCCCGTCGCGACGACGTTGCTGACGATCGCGATTGCTTTGTCTGGCTTGGCGGCGTTCCGCATCTTGCCGGTTTCGCCCCTGCCGCAGGTAGACTTTCCCACCATCTCCGTCGGGGCGGCCATGCCGGGGGCCAGCCCTGAAGTCATGGCCGCCACGGTGGCGACCCCGCTCGAGCGAGCGCTGGGACGCATTGCGGGCGTGACCGAGATCACCTCGAGCAGCACGCGTGGTAATACCAGCATTATCCTGCAGTTTGATTTATCCCGAGACATCAATGGGGCGGCCCGCGAGGTCCAATCCGCGATCAGCGCCGCGCGGAGCATGCTGCCCTCGGCGCTCACGACGAATCCGTATTATCGTAAACTCAACCCCGCGGACTCGCCGATCATGCTGATCGCGATCACCTCCGAAACTTATACGCGACCCGAGATTTATGATACCGCGACGACTTTACTCGCGCAGAAGATTGCCCAGATCGAAGGGGTGGGGGACGTCAGTGTGGGCGGAGGGGCCCTGCCCGCTGTCCGCGTCAACGTGAACCCCGCACAGTTAGGTTCTTATGGGGTCTCGCTCGAAGATGTGCGTAAGACCATTGTCGCCACGAACGTCAATTCCCCGAAGGGCTTCGTCGAATCCGCGGGCCATCGGTGGCAAGTCGTCGCCAATGATCAGGCCTTAAAGGCGCACGACTACCTGCCGTTGGTCATTAGCTACCGCGGCGGCACTCCGGTGATGATCTCAGATGTGGCGACCGTGACGGACTCGGTCGAAGATGTGCGTAACGCTGGCATCATGAACGGAAAGCCCGCGGTTATCATCGTCGTGACACGCCAACCAGGGGCTAATATCATCGAAACCGTCGACCGGATTAAGGCGCAGATCCCGGCGTTGCAGGCACAGATGCCCGTGGGCATGGTGATGGCTTCGGCCATTGATCGTTCGGTGACCATCCGGAGCTCACTGCGTGAAGTTGAGCGTTCGCTCATCCTCTCGGTCGTGCTGGTCACCCTGGTGGTCTTTCTTTTCCTCCGTGATATCCGCGTCACTTTGATTCCAGCGGTGGTGGTGCCAGTCTCGATTCTCGGAACTTTCGGGATCATGGCCTTGGCTGGCTTTTCGGTGAATAACCTGACCCTCATGGCGTTGACGGTCGCCACGGGCTTCGTGGTGGACGATGCGATTGTGGTCTTGGAGAATATTTCCCGCCACATGGAGGCGGGGATGCCCCGCCGCGAGGCTGCCCTACAGGGTGCCAAGGAGGTCGGTTTTACGGTCATCTCCATCAGTATTTCCCTGGTGGCGGTCTTTATCCCGATTCTGCTCATGGGTGGCTTGGTCGGACGGCTCTTTCGCGAATTCGCGATCACGCTTTCGGCCGCGATTGTGGTTTCCTTGTTCGTCTCGCTGAGCACTACGCCGATGATGTGCTCACGCCTGCTCCGGAAGCAGATCGCTGATATCAAGCCAAGCTATGTGGACCGGTTCTTTGGTTGGTTGCTGGCTGGCTATCGTCGGACTTTGCGCTGGGTGCTCGACCATAGTTTTGTCGTGCTGGTGGCCTTGGCGGCCACGGTGGCCCTTAACGTCATCTTGTACACGACGATTCCCAGAGGGTTCTTTCCCCAGCAGGATACGGGTTTCTTGATGGGGAATATCGACGCCGACCAAAGCATCTCTTTCAGCCAGATGCAGGAGAAGATGACAAAAATGGCTGAAATTGTGCAGTCCGATCCATCCGTGTCGGCGATCAGCGCTTCCATCGGTGGGGGCCGCGGTGGTCCGATTAATTCGGCTCGGCTTTACATTCTCCTCAAGCCGTTGTCCGAGCGCGACGACTCGGCTGAACAGGTCATCACTCGCTTGCGTCGGAAAACTGCCCGGATCACAGGGGCCCGGATGATTCTTGGGTCCCGGCAGGATATCAACATCGGCGGCCGACAGAGTGCGGCAACCTACCAATACACCGTACAGTCGGATGACCTCGCGCTCCTCAATGAGTGGGTGCCGAAGATCCAGGCCGCGATGGCCACGTTGCCCGAACTCACGGACGTCAATACCGACTCACAAAACCACGGCCTGCAGACTTTTGTAACCTACGACCGGGATAAAATGTCAGCCCTCGGCGTGACGGTCGATGTGGCTAATCGGACGCTTTACGACGCCTTCGGCCAAGAATCCGTCTCGGTCCTTTTCAAGTCACTTAACCAGTATCGGGTTATCATGGAGGTGAATTCGGAGCGCACGATGAGCCCGGAGGCGTTAAAGGATATTTTCGTGGTGACCGCGGCGGGTAAGCGGGTCCCGCTGGCAACCTTTGCGCGCTTTGAGCCGGCTAACGCCCCGCTGAGCGTCAATCACCAGGCTCAATTCGTGGCGACGACAATTTCCTTCAACCTCGCTCCAGGGAAGATGCTCAATGATGCGGATGCGGGCATACGCGGCGCCTTGAGCGAGCTCGGCGTACCCACGACGGTGCAAGGTGGATTTCAGGGCACCGCGAAGATGTTTCAAGAGTCTCTGAATAATCAGACTTACTTGATTCTGGCCGCCATCCTCGCGATGTATGTCATCCTTGGAATTCTTTACGAAAGCTACATTCACCCGATCACGATTCTCTCCACCTTGCCTTCCGCCGGCATTGGGGCGCTTGTCGCCTTGATGGTCATGGATATGGAATTTAGCATCATCGCGCTCATTGGCGTCCTCCTCTTGATCGGTATCGTGAAGAAGAACGCCATCATGATGATCGACTTCGCCATCGATGCGGAACGGACCCGGGGTCTCCCTGCCGCGGAGGCTATCTATGAGGCCTGTCAGTTGCGTTTCCGGCCGATTATGATGACGACCATGGCAGCGCTCTTTGGTGCGCTCCCGTTGGCCATTGGCTTCGGGGAGGGCTCAGAATTGCGGCGTCCATTGGGCGTTGCCATCGTGGGAGGGTTACTCGTCAGCCAGGCACTGACCCTTTATACCACTCCCGTCATTTATTTGTATTTTGACCGTTTACGCCAATGGACTAAGCGCCGCCGGGCTTCGGCTGTGTCATTGCCTTCCGTCGCCAACTAAACTTGTCTCCCCTCGCTCCCATGAACCTTAACGCCACCGCCCTTACTGCCCGTCTGCTGGGTGTTGCGCTGTTGTTAAGCGTGCCTGCCTGTACGGTCGGCCCCGATTATGTCCGTCCAGAGATACCTGCTTCAGCTGCTTTCCGTGAGTTGACCGGTCCCTACAAAGGGTCGCCCAGTCTGGCGGCCAATTGGTGGTCGGTTTTTCAGGATGGGGAACTGAATGCTTTAGAGGCCGCCGCCTTGAAGGCCAATCTCGACCTCCGGGCGGCGCTTGCCCGTGTCGGGCAGGCGCGCGCCCTCAGCGACATTGCGAATGCTGGCTTCTGGCCGGCGCTAAGTGCGAACCCCTCGCTGACCCGAAGCCGTAGCTCGGATACGATTGCGCCGCCCAGCCGGACGCAGACCAGTTACGCCGTACCTTTAGAATTGAGCTATGAGCTCGATGTTTGGGGCCGCGTACGTCGCTTGAGCGAATCTGCGGACGAAGCCACGAAATTCTCCGCGAGTGAATTCGCCGTCGTCCTGCAGACCGTTGAAGCCAACGTCGCTCAGAATTACTTTAATCTCCGGGGTCTGGACACACAGGCGGCGATGCTCACGAAAAGCTTGGAGTTGTATCAGCATCAGGTCGAGCTGGTCAGCAAGCAGGTCAAGGCTGGCTTGGTCCCTAAGACCGATCTCTTGCAGGCGATGACCCAAGTTGAGGCCACCACCGGCCAGTTGAGTGAAGTCCAGCGCCAGCGCATCAACATCGAGCACGCCTTGGCGGTGCTGACGGGTCGGACACCTTCCGAATTATCGATTCCAGCGAAGCCTTTGACCACCGTTGTCCCGCTTGTGCCTGCAGGCTTGCCTTCCGAACTGCTTGGCCGTCGACCCGATGTCGCTGCCGCCGAGCACCAACTCATCGCCGCCAATGCCGATATCGGTCAGGCGAAGGCTAACTACTACCCTCGGCTGACGCTGACTGGTTCCGCCGGTTTCTCGACCATCGATGCCTCCAAGGTTGTGAGCTGGGAGAGTCGCGTTTGGTCGATTGGCCCCAGCCTTAATATCCCGCTCTTTCAGGGAGGTAAATTGGATGCCTCGTTGGAGGGGGCCAAGCAGCGCTATGAAGAATCGCTGGCCGGCTACCGCACCTCGGTGCTCAATGCTTTTCGCGAGACGGAGGATATCCTCAATGACCTCAGCAATCGCGCCGGCGCGGCCGAATCGCAGGCCCGCATGGTGGCTTCAGCCCGGGAGACCGCCCGTCTCGTCGAGATGCAATACCGGAGCGGCCTGACGCCTTATTATCAGCTCATGGACGCACAGCGCACCTTGTTATCTGCGGAACTAGCGGCCGCCCAGATTCAGAACCTTCGCCTGAACTCCACGGTGTCGTTGGTCAAGGCAATCGGTGGTGGCTGGAGTGCGGACGATCAGCCGAAATTGGAAGCGAAGTAAGGTCACCGTCAGGGCGCGGCCTCATCCCACGATCTTACACTGGATCGAGATATCTTCGTGATACTGATAGATCGCGCACAGGCGATGGTACCCGTCAGCGATGACGACTCGCCCGTGTTGTTGACTACGTACGAGCAGGACGGGGGAGAGGAGGATGCCCTTGCGAATTTTCTTCTGATCCTTTTTCACGTGGGAGTTACTCACTCCCAGGAGGGATAGCTGCGAGGCTCGGAAGATGTCCTTGGCTTTGAATTGGGAAATCTTGGCTTTGCGGAGTTTGGCGACGAGTGCGGCTGCTTCTTTTTCTGGATAGAGCAGGGAGAGGTAGGAGAGTGCCGCGGGATAGTTCTTATCCTCGGGCTTCGGGAGCCAGGCGATTTCGGGAGGGGATTTAGCCATAAGATTATTTTTTGAAGCGTCGTTCACCTTTTTTCTCTGGCGTCACGGCGGGGGTGGCGGCGCCGGGCTCGTCACCGTCGACGAAGCGAGCGAGGGTCAGGGAGGTTTCGGAGACTTTGAGGGCGTTGAGGTCCGTTTTGGCCTTAGCCTGATTTTCGGGGGAGAAGTTTCCTTTACCTACGACGAGTACGACGTCCGCCCCTCGGGGGTTCTGGAAGGCGATGACCGTAAGATGGCTGGTGCCAAGTTTCGCTAGTTGGGGAAAGGCCGCCGCGAGTTGGCGCGCGCGGGCGGGGATGACAATCGCCTCGGAGCTTTGGCCGTCATCGCTAAAAGCTTCCTTGAGGGCATCGTTATAGGATTCCACGGCGTCTTTTCGGCTAAGCGGGATGATGTCCACGTTACAGTCGGACTCCTTCGCGAGCTGACCAGCCATTAGGGAAAGTCGCCCAATGGGCAGGGCGGGCAGGGGGGGGTTGGCGGGGATTTCTTTGGCGTCTTTAAAGGCCAGCACATCGAAGGAACCTTCAACTCCCGCCCGGCCCAGGCCGGCGGCTTCAAGTTTGCTCATGGTGGCGGGAGTCATCGCACCGATGGCTGCCAGCCTGACGAATTCCGTTTCACCGCCCCCGTCATGGTACAGCGCGATGATGTGGGTAGCTCCGGCAACCCGGAAGTCGTTCAGGTGGGCGATGGCGTTGAGGGCCGATGCCGGGAGCTTGGTTTCGGATCTGGCCGTATCATCTTGGAAAAACCCTTGGAGGTATTGGGTGAGGATTTTGCCGGCGTTGGCGTTGCTGAGCGGGATGAGGCCGATGGTGGAGCCGCCGTCGAGAATCGCCTCCGAAGCTTGGGCGGATTCCGTGATGCCGTCTAAGATGCTCGGCTTCGCGGCGATAGCTGGGGTGTCGGCAGCTTGGAGCGAAAGCACGGCGAGTAAGAGTGGCAATGACCTGAGCATGGCATGACCATAGCCGCCAGCCACCCTCGCTCCACCCCTAAAGTATAAAGAAGATATCAGTAACCCGGGGCTTATTTCGCCTTCGGCTTGGGCTGCTCGGCTAACATCACCGTCACTTCTGGGGTCGATTCATTACGTCCAGTGAACGCATTATAAGCCTTCTGAAAGGCTGCGGCATCGCGGACATCGCCTTCCGCGATGAGCCACTGGTAGTGAAGATTGAAGGGAGCCTCGGAGCTGGCCGTGCCTTTCGGGAAGGCACCGAAGCGACCATAATCACGGTAGGCTGAGAAAGCGGTGTCCTTCGGGTTGTCCGGATGGTTCAGCAGGAGTGCCGTGAACGTCTTACCCTCGATCGTGAAGACTTCGGCCACCCAGGTCAGGTCTTTCACCTTATGGATGAGGGTGGCTTTGCCGGGATAGATGTAGGTCGTTTTGGCGCCCTCGATCTTCTCCGACGGGCGGAACTGAGCGCCAGCGTGTTCGGGGTCGCCGTCGATCTTAGCTTCGCCGTGGTCAGGCTTGAGGGTGCTCGTCATCTCGATGCCGAAGTAGAACGGGGCGGCCGGATGGGTGAATTTGAAGGTGCGTGCTTCCGTCAGGATGGGCTTGGCCGCGGCGGTTTCGCCCTGCCAATCGATCGAAGCAACGAATCCGTCAGTGGTCGGGTTGATGGCGGTCACGACTTGGTCGCCGCCTTTCATGTGCCAGCGGTCGTACGACTTTCCGTCGAGGGTGATTTTCATGAACCCGAGCATGATGCCGCGGTGGTGCGTGAACTCGAAGCCCGGACCCTTGGTGAGGCGAAGGGCGCCGCTGGGGTCGAAGACGTGCAGGTAGGGCTTGTAGGTCTCGAGACGTTTGGCGGGGGTGCTGACATCGTGGGCCATCATAAAGCGCGCGACGACTTTGCCGTCTTGGGCGACATCGACGTTCTCATGGGGAGTTACCTTGATGTCGGCGGCGGTCGCGGCTGCGGTGGCGATGGCCAGTAGGACAGGGAGGAAGGCGGCGAGGGGCTTCATGGGATTGGGCTTATGGTGGGGCCATGCCGAGCGATGACAGCAAAAACCTTTCAAGTAATGGCAGTAGGCATTAGACATCCTGCGTACTGAGCCCCTAAATCACTTAATCCTATGGCCGATTATCAACGTAATCTCTCGAAGGAAATCGCTGGTTATTTCTTAGTAGTCCTCTGTGCCTTGCCGATTCGGTTCTGGATTATGATAACCATGGAGGAGCAGGGTGGCTTCTGGGCTTTCTTGGCTGGCCGCTCGTACGGGTTTATTACCATCGGTCTTATCACAGTAGTCTTCGTGTCCAAGTTGAGACTGCGTACCAAGTTGGCGCTCACCTTCCTCTTGGTGGCGATTTGAGGGTTAGGCAAATTGGGTAGGGTCGCCACTGCGTGGCGACCTGGCTAGGTCAGCACGCGGTGCTGACCCTACCTCGATCAAGGGTTGTCAGAGTATTTGTTAGAGTCCGCGTAAAGGGCTGCCTTTAAACCGAGAATCTCTCGGTTATTCGGCTTAGTTTCAGCTGGCGGAGAGGGAGGGATTGGCTGGCCTTTGGCCATCGCAAGCGACGCCCTTCGGGCGGCCCATCTCCGCGAGGCAGGCCTCGCTCCGTCGAACCCGGGTTCTCATCCCTCCGGCAGGCTGATGCGGGGCTTAAAGGCTTACCGGGAAGGTAAGATTATCGGCTTAGTTCTAGCTGGCGGAGAGGGAGGGATTCGAACCCTCGGTACCTTGCGGTACACTGCATTTCCAATGCAGCGCGATCGACCACTCTGCCACCTCTCCTTTGTTACCAGCTAGAAGGTGCATCAAAGGGAGGGCGGGGGGTGGGTCAAGGGCGTTTAAGATAGGGATAGGGGCAGGGGTAGGGGTGGGGGTAGGATTAGTTGAACCGTTGACCGGAGAGCCGGTTGGCCAGGGAGGGGGCCGAAGAATGGGTAGGGGCGCGACGGCGTCGCGTCCGTGGGCGGACGGATTTGGGAATACCCGAAAGCTTGCCCGAATCAGGCGAGCTAAGAGGCGAACGGACGCGAC
>CAIKRN010000094.1 GCA_903829855.1 uncultured Opitutia bacterium | reverse complement strand
ATTGCCGAACGTCATCGGTATGAGTCAGCACGCGGATGGCGGCTTTCTGGCAACTAAGCCTTATTGCTGTGCCGCGAGCTACGTCTCCAAGATGTCGAATTATTGCGGCGGCTGTCCCTATGACCCTAAGGACCGTACCGGCCCGTTAGCTTGTCCGCTCAATGCCCTCTACTGGGATTTCTGGTTACGTCACCAAGATCGCTTTCTGAACAACCCGCGCATCGGCATGGCCGTGCGCCAGGCCGCGAATATGTCGCCCGCCGAGCAAGCGGCCGTAAGGAAGAAGGCCGCGGAGCTGCGCGAGGGCATCGAAGAATTGTAAAAGGTAGGGGCGCCACTGTGTGGCGTCCGTTCGCGTCGTGACGTGCGAATCAGTGCCACTTAACTATTCTCAGCGACTCCGGCCGACGGACGCGACGCAGTCGCGCCCCTACCTCGAGACCCTTTACCGTTTCACTGGTACAATGTATTCTAGGTAGCCGACCATCATCTCGTCGTAAGTCTGCTGGCCCCATTTGACGGTCTTGGAGGGGTCGGGATTGGCACGGTTGCCCGTACTGTTATCAAAGACGGCGGTGAGGCGTAAGGTGCTGCCCTTGGGGAATACTTTGGGTTCCTTGAAGTCGTAGCGCAGCTGCCAGTTGAAGTCATAGCGGGGGATATCAAGCAGAGTCTCTACGTGGGTGTCGGGGTAGATGAGCTCATATTTAAAGGCCTTGCCGCGCACATGCATGTGGGCGAGCAGGTTGGTCACCGTGAGGTCGGCCGGTACCCGTTGGAGCTTGGTCTCGATATGATTCGCCTCGTTGGGTGGAATCGAGAGGAGCGGATGAGCGACGCCCACGGTTTTAATCTCAAGTCGCGGGGCTTCCTTGGCAAAGGTGAGACCCATGCGCATGCGGTCCTGAACGGCCTTGCCGCTCGGGGTGTAATGAATCTGGAAGCTGATGCGTGCTCCCGCGGGGAGTTTACGAGCGACCCCTTCGGCGTAGACGCGGGCACTATTACCTGGCACATAAATGGCCCAGTAGTTCTCGGCTCCGCCGCCAACAAGTTTTTCGCCAGGCGCATGGACCATCACGATGACGTGGTGCACGACCTCGCGCGCGGTGGGGATGATCTCGTAGGCCTTGATCCATTTGTCTTCCGTGAAGGTAGTCGTGACGATGTCGGTCCGGTACGGCATGACGCCCGTGGCCTTGATGGCGTAAGTTTTGCTGAGGGAGATAACGGTATCGGGTTTTCCGATACTCCATTCACCGTCGAACGTCAGTTTGGCCGGGGCGTCGGCTGGATTACCCAGCGGACGTCCCGGGGAATCAATCCACGCGAGCAAGTCAGCCTTATCCTTGGTCGAGAGCGAGCAGTCGTTCGCCCAAGGGCTGGGGCCGCCCTCTTTAGGCGGCGCGGCGAACCACGGTGGCATGGTGCCTTCGCTTAAGACCCGCTTGATGGTCTTCGTATGGTCGCGCACGGAGGCGAGTTCATCCAAGGCAAAGGGCGCCAGGCCGGCGGCATGGTGGCAGCGCACGCAGTTCTGTTGAAGGATGCGGGCGACGTCGCGGTGGTAGGT
>CAIKRN010000093.1 GCA_903829855.1 uncultured Opitutia bacterium | reverse complement strand
GAGACTCTACCTCTTCCTCATCCGCCGTAACTCAGCGACCAAAAGCATCCCTAACCCGTATACCCGGATTTTCTTCGGAGGTATTATCTTCGCCCTACTCATCCATTTCGGACACTTATTTGATTTCACGGGCCTCGGGCTGAATGTCATCAATGATGCCTTCGTCGAACCCGTCTGGCCGGCCTTCTTCGTCCTTAAATTCCTGCTAACCTTCCTCTGCGTTAGCTACGGCTTCCGCGGCGGCGAAGTCACCCCCTTATTCTTTATTGGAGTGACCCTCGGCAGCGCAGCAGCCGCATGGCTCAATCTCCCACTACCCGTCTGCGCCGCCCTTGGCTTCGTCGGTGTCTTCGCCGGTGCCGGGGCCGTACCCATCGCCTGTACGGTCATGGCCTACGAACTCTTTGGTCCGCCGATCGCACTCCTGCATCCATCCACCGGCCTCTATGACCCCGCCATTGGCCTCTATGCAGCCCTAGCCTGTACGACGAGCTGGCTCGTCGCCGGGCGTAAGGGGCTGTATGACGCCGAGTAGAGTTTACCCATGCCGTCCGACGGCCGTCTTAGGCTGAAACTTTTGGTTTTTTGGAGGGTTAGACCAATTAATGTACTCCGATTTGCTACGCTATTTCGCCCGAGTCATCTTGCTCAACTTATGCCTTGGCCAAGCGATACCCGCGGAACTGCACGTAACGCCTGAGGGGAACGATACTTCTGAAGGCACATTGAGCAGACCGCTCAAGACAGTCCAGCGCGCGTGCGATGCCGCCAAGGCGGGTGACACTATCTTCCTTCACGGAGGAACGTACCGCGAAGGGGTAGTCCTTAAGGGTATTTCAGGGACCGATGCAGCGCCGATAACTATCGCGGCCTTCAAAGCCGAGAAACCGGTGCTATCAGGACTCGATATCCTGTCACTCAAATGGGAGGTCGCCGCGGACAAGAAAAACTGGGTCGCCAAACTTGACCATGCCGGTATCGACCAGCTTTTTTATAACGGCAAACCGATGCTGGAGGCACGATGGCCGCATGCCCCAAGGGACGCCGCGGGCGAATGGAACTTCTTTTCTCCGGCCGTGTGGGCATCCGCCGACACGAAAGGCAACAGCTACGGCACCTTAGCCAGCCCTGACTTAGCCAAGACGGGATGGAACGTCACCGGAGCGAATGCGGTTCTCAACGTCGACCATCAGTTCAACTGCTGGACGCGCGCGGTCCGGTCTCATGCCAGCGGCAAGCACGTGATCACTTACGATAAAAACCTCGGGGACAGCGTCGACAAGGGCGATCACGAGGTCGGAGGGACCAGCAAGTGGAACCTTCATAACAAGTTCTACCTGTTCGGCATGAAACAATTCCTCGGGGCTCCGGGAGAATGGTTCTTTGATTCCGCCGAAAAGAAACTCTACGTCTGCACCCCTGATGGCAAGAATCCGGCCTCAGCTCTGATCGAAGTCAAGACCCGCCCATGGGGATTCATCATCGAAGGCGGCTGCAGCCATGTCGTGATCGACGGACTCACGTTCTTCGGGACCGCCTTCCGCATCGGCACGAACCTGAACAGACGCTGCGACCATGTGACCTTCCGCAACAACAATGTGCTCCAAAGTTCCTGGTCGGAACACCTTCTTGTCGGATCCGACGATGACACGGATACCGGGGCATCGGACAAGACCTATCCAACCGTCCATGGGGATAACATCATCATCGCAAACAACGTCTTCGCCCATGGTGCACTCAGCGCGCTTTCGATCAACGGCTTCGACAATCTCATCGAGAATAATCTTTTCCACGACTTCGACTATTCCTCATCGCTTACTTATCCGACCCTGCAAGTAAACAAGCCCTACAAGGTGATGGAAGGAAAGACCGGTCGGGCGATCGTGCGCTTCAACACGCTCACCCGCAGTGGCGGAGTCCAGGTCCAGGTCGCCCAAGGAGATAATGATTTCTCCTTCAATGAAGTGAGCGATTCATTCCTGGCCGCCTTCGGAGGAAACCGCGACACTTCTGCCGTCTACACACAGCAGACTTTCGCCGTCGGTACGCGCATCCACCACAACTGGGTCCACGGTGGTTTTTCTGGCACCCCGCCATTCCCCTGGGGAGGTGGCATCGGCATCCGCGGAGACGACCTGACATGCGGCCTGACGGTAGACCATAACGTCGTCTGGGATGTCGGTAGCGTTGGCATCCATATCAAGAACGTCGAACACCCGACTCCGGAGCAGGCCAATCGGTGCGCGAACAACACGATCTTCGCGCACAGCGCCTATAATCCCGTCAAGAGCGCCATCATCCTTCAGGGACTGGCCAAGAGCGCGAAGAAGCCCGCTGGCAAGACAGCCGAGGGACCAAATGAACTCAGCATCGTCGTAAATAATCTTGCCGACTCCATCTACGGACAATGGAACGCCAAGCCGCTCGGCAAGGTGAAGTCACAAGCCGGGAACGATCTCTCGTTCAAGGCGGCAACCGACCTGGCTAAGCCCGAGTGGAAAGATTTCCGCCCTAACGCCGGCGCCATCAAGATCCTTCATCATGGAGTCGGCGTCGAGGGCCTGACTGAAGGCAAATCCAACACCCTACCCGATGTCGGCGCCTACCAGCGCGAGCTTACTAGTTATTGGATACCAGGACAACGTATGGCCAAAGCAAGCCACCCCATCGTGCCAGACAAAACGAAAGGTGTGACCTCAGATCGCGACGTGCTCATGTGGCGTCCCGCCTACAAGGCCGTGAAGCACACCCTGACTTTCGCAGACTCCAAAGAGGCAGTCGACCATCCGGTGGCGACGACCGTCACGAAATCCTTCGAAGAGGACGCCAACGTGTTCAAGTTGCCGGCGATCCGACCTGGACGGACCTACTTCTGGCGTGTCGATGCCGTCATGCAGGATGGATCCTTGGTGACCGGAGATACTTGGTCGTTCTCTACAAAATGACCGAGTGAGGCGGCGTGACCCCATTGGCGATCTCTTACCTGCGCACTTAAGCTTCAATCTGCAAACGAACGCCACGCAGTGACGCCCCTACCTCGAGACGGTTGAAGCAACGAGAGCCGGGGTGAACCTTAAGGGGAATGAATAATATTTTTTGAGTTTTTTGAAACTGCGGGATGGGGGTTGGGGTTTCATCTATGAATCACACACCCTCCTATGAATATGAACATCGCTTCACTCATTCCCACCATCATCGCCGTCTTGATGATGATCACCACCCTCGTGCAGGCTGCCCCGAAGGGTGGCGAGAAAGGCGGGGCCGAGACACGGGAGGAGTTCTTCAAGGCCCACCCAGAGCTCAAGGATCGCCTCGAGAAGATGACTCCGGAAGAGCGCAAGGAATTTTTCAAGAAACACCCAGAGCTCAAAGAGAAGCTCGAAGAAGCGAATAAGGGTGCTGGCTCCGGGGCACGGGAGGAGTTCCTCAAGGCCCACCCAGAGCTCAAGAATCGCCTCGATAAGATGACCCCGGAAGAGCGTAAGGAATTTTTCAAGAAGCACCCAGAGCTCAAAGAGAAGCTCGAGGAAGCGAAGAAGTAAGGCGGCCCAGCCAGAGGGCAGAGTTGCGAGGCGGCCTTTGGGTCGCCTCGTTTGTTTGGCGTAATCCGCGGAGAGGATGGGATTGACTCCGCTGCGCTTCGGGCCCCATGGCCCAATGCCTGCGGTATTGCCTGTTCGCCTAGCGGCCCACCGAACGGGTCCTCAAGCTTAGACGGTAAAGTCGAAGACCATCACGCGCTCGAGGTTCGGGACGACAATCAGCTTTACGCGTTCGTGCTCGGGGTGCGGGAGATAGCGGTCTCGGCTCAGCGGGGTGTCGAAGGTCATGACGAACCCGTGCGTGAAGCCGTCGTTGAGGCCTTCGTCGCTCTGGTAGACGCCGTGCTGCATGGAGAGCAGCCCGGGAATCTTACCAACCATGCCACGCATCTCGGCGAAGCACTGGTCGATCTGGGCCGGGGTGATGCCCTGCTTGAAGATGAAAGTTCCGTAGTGGTAGACCATGGTATCTAGAGTATTGAGTTTTGAGTATGGAGTATAGGACAAGTCAGGGGAGCCATGAGCGCTGAAGAAGTTTTTCGTGAGGAATGCTTATCACTCCCCCGATACTCGATACTCCATACTCAATACTCTCGTTACTTCTGGGAGACCCAGGTGAGCGAGTTAAGGAGAAGCTGCTTGTAGGCCGGATGGTCGTGGGACTTCTCGTCGTGGCCGAGAGCCATGCACACGATGCGCGTCTTGGCATCGCGGACAATCCATACAGAGGGCAGAATGTCGGAGGCACCTGGCTTCGGGGTCTGACGGGGAATGGTCCCCAACACTTCGACACCTTCGGGACGGGTCAGCTCTACATTGTAACTCTCGTCATTGATGATGAACGAACCGGGCACGCCCTTCATGACGGGGTGGTCGGGCTTCGTCGTCGTGAACTTGAAATCGCCGTGGCCGTGGCCACGAGATCCGCCTGCGATGAAACGGTCGTTGTAGGCCGGCACGTTGCCCCAGTTATACCAGACGCCGGCATGCAAGATGACAATGCCCTTACCCGCATCGGCAAAGTCCGTCAGGGCCTTCTGGAATTCAGGTGAGCTGTACTGTTTGTGATTTCCCGAGAAGACTAGAAGGTCAGCCTGTGCCAAGAGCGCCAAGGCTTCTTCACCATTGGGCGTGGCGGCGACATCATAGCCAGCTTCCTTCATCAGCTTGGCATCCGTGCCCAAGAAGAATTTTGGGAAATGGTGGGAACTACCCGCACCCGTCACGAGTACGCGCAACACCCCAGACTTACGTTCGGAGAATTTCTGGCCCGTCGCTAAGGTCGTTTGCGGGCTATCCGGGCCGGCTGGGGCCGCCTTCTTCACCGGCAGAGGCACAAAGGCCTTCGACGCCCCTGGCGCATTAGCCGGACCGCCGACTTCAACCGTAATGGCCACAGTCGTGGGGGCCGCTTCCTTACCGGCGCTGGTCAGGATGAGTTTATCAATGATTTCAGTCCCTTCGACCGGAATAACGAGCGTACGCACCTGATGGTTCTTCACGACGCCTTCAGCCAGCTTCGAACCAGGCACATTGGCGTCAGCGCTAATGTAATCCGTGAAATGCTGGCCACCATAGAGGACCACGGTCTGCTTACGTCCGCTCAGGAAAACAATCTCCACGGTCAACGCTGGACCAGGAGTACCACCCCAGCCGCCCACAGCGCCGAGCATATGGATCCGGGAAGCGGCGAGGCCGACGGGCACTTCAACAGTCGGGACGAATGACTGAGAATAGGCCCGACCCGCGCCCCCCTTAAGGACGAGGATGTTCTTGCCGCCTTTAAAATCGGCGGGATTAAGCACGGTGAACGGCACGCCGTTCGTAGTAATCTGTCCAAACTTGGCGAAAGGCAGATTGTCGGTCACCGCCTCCTTCGAGGCGTAAAGGCCGAGGCGAGAGTCCGCATTCACAACCGGCGACAGGTCGAGCAGATGGAAGCGTCCGACGACCGTGGCGGTGTTCGTACCACCGGTCGAGCGGATGTAGGCAATCAGGTTGCGGAGGCCCTCGGCACCGAGGGCTTCAAAACCTTCGGGCATGAGCGAAGTCTCCACCCGCTGGCGGGAAGCAATATCCCCGACCTTGACGTCAACGATGAGGCCGGCTGGCTGCTTAAGCTTCAGCACCGCGGTATTCTCGCTGGCGATCAGTGCCGAATACAACGTGCCGTCCTTCAGCTTGATATTCCAGGTGCGATGCTCGTCATCCACCATGCGACTCGGATCAACGATGTGCACGAGAAGTTCTGCTACTGGATGGGAACCGATACCGGCAAGATTAGGACCGAAGTCGTAACCGACATCACCTAGGCGGTGACAGGTACTACAGACCGCGACAAAGATTTCCTTCCCCTTGGCAATATCCCCAGGCTTTTCGACCTCAGGGCGCAGCTTGGCGATAATATCATCCTTCGCGGGACTGGTGCCGGCGTTAAATTTCGCAAACGCGGCCGAAGCGCGTTTGGCCACGTCGGCATCGGGGTGGCGCAGCAACTGCGAAGACTGGAGAGGCCCGAGCTGCATTGGAGAGAAGGCCTTGGACTCCAAGGCCCCCAGCACCAACCCGGCCCAATCGGGACGAGTCATGAGTGCGGCATAGGCGGCCTTGCGGACCGTGCCATCGGATTTAATGAAACCCGTCAGCAAAGCGCGCCCCGAAGCATCATCGCCGGCGAGGGCAAGCGCATCAATCACCGCCAGACCCAAGGAGTCAGCGACACCCTTGACCAGCAAAGCGCCGACGGCGGGAACAATGGCGGCGTCATAACGGCGCAGGCTTACCAAAGTCTGCACGGAGGCCGCCCGCGCGTTCGCGTCGGCTTTGGCATCAGTCAACATCGGCAATAAAGCATGGGCGGCCGAGGAAAGCTCCGACTTCAAATCATCACCAGTCACCCAAGATGCGGCCAGTGCGGCGCCCGAGGCGGCGAGGTCTTTCGAGCCAAGAATCTTACCCAGAGCCGCGACGGTCGCATTGCGATCTGCAGGAGCCGGCGCTTTTCGAAGCGCCAACTCACGAAGGACCGCCTTGGCGATTTCGAGATTACGAGCTGAGCTCGCAGCCTGAACGACAGCCAAGCGAGAGGCGTCATCCCCTGAGCCCGCCAATCCAGCGGCCAAAGAACGCGCAAAGTCGATGGAGGCGACATCATCCGAGGCCAGCATCGCCTGAAGGATGGCCCCAGGATTAGCAGCCGCGGCAGCCGAAGCAGCTGCCTTGCTCCAGTCATCCGTGAACTTAGGCTGCGAGGAAACCAGTAGGACGCCAATTTCAGCCGAGATCGGCGCAGCGCCAATCGCGCGAAGGGCCGCGAGGCGAACACGGGCATCCGCATCATTAAAGGCAGCCTGATAGGAGGCGAGCGGGAGCGTCAACTTACCAGACTCGGCGACGAGGAACGCATTCTTGCGCACGGAGGCTTCCGGAGAGGCTGCCGCGACCGCGAGTTGGGCACCGGTCAGGCGACCCAGACGCTGCAACGCCCAGAGGGCCTGGATACGGGATTCCGGCATGGCATCACCTTCAGCCAGCTTAACCAAGAGCGGCACCGCGGCTGCCTGCGTGGCTTCATCTCGGTCCATCAAGACGCGGATGGCATTAAAGCGAACCGCCTTGCTCGGATGACGGAAGGCGCTGACGAGACCCGAGGCATCAGCCTTCGAAAGGTCCGGGTGCACCAATGTCGGGGCACTCTCATGTTGAATGCGGTAGATGCGACCGAAGTAATGCTCGCGATCAGGGCGCACCGAAGCCCCAGACTTACTGTGCTGCGGACCACGCGTGTCATTATGCGCAACGACTGGGGTATAGAAATCGAGGATATACATCGCCCCATCCGGGCCGAAACTCATGTCGACGGGGCAGAACCAGTAATCCATCGAGCGGAGCCACTCAGCGTCCTTCAAGAGCAACTCACCGACGTAAGCCGGGCCGTTCAAGGTCATCTTTTCGTGGTGAATGATGTCGAGGATCGGCTCAGACATAAAGACCGTGCCGTTATATTCCTTGGGCCAGGCACCGCCTTCGTAGACGGCCGAACCACAAGCCGACGAGTAGCGACCGACTTGGTCGATCTGCATAAAGGGGGCACGGTCAGGCATATCCGCGCGGACCACTGGGCGGCCAGGATTGACGGAAGCAAAGGCCTTGGCGTTCGTGCCGGGAGCCTTGGCGAGAATCGTCTCAGGAAGGACGACGTGCTGGATGGGGTTACCGTTTGTGGCCTTACCATGGAAGAGTTCCATGTCGCTGGTGACTTCATTCCCGAAGCTATTGCCACCCTGAGAAGCGACTTGCTCGATGGCAGAACCGTCGGGCTTAAAACGGAATGTTCCGGAAGTAATACGAGCCATCACCTCGGTGGTCGTTCCGCGGGTGGCCGCAGCGCCGCCGCCGTTCGAAGCATAAATCCAACCGTCAGGGGCCACGATGAAGTGGTTAGCCACGAAGTGGGTGTCGCCAGGTTTAAAGCCACCGAAGAGAATAACCTCCGTGTCGGCCTTGCCCGTGCCCTTGGTGTCACGGAGCCAAACAATCTTCTCTTGGGCGACCACGATGACGCCGTCCTTATAGAAACAGAAGCCGGTGATTAGCTCGAGGCCTTCGTGGAAGATCCGTTTCTGGTCAAAAATCCCGTTGTTCTTACTCGAAATAAGAATGCTGATTTTATCGTGGGCCGGGCGGTCATAGTTGCCGGGCTGTAAAACACCGCCTTCCTTCCAGGCTTCGGCGCTCAGCGGGCGTCGGCCGTTCGGATACTCAGGGGTTTCGGCCACCCAGAGGCGACCACGCTCGTCCCACTGCTGGGCGATGGGCTTATTGATGAGGGGCTCAGCGGCAATAACCGTGGCCTTAAAGCCTGGCTGCATCCGGAACTGAGCAATAGCGTCATCACCCCGAAGCGGGCCGCCCGCAGGATAGCGCAAGGTTGCTAAGTCAGCTTTAGCGGCGAACTCATTGATGTCGTCGCGCTTGGCCGACCACGCGAGACCGCGGGCGATGAAGGCGCGAATGGTAGCATGAGAAAGGGTCGCAATATCGGCACCCGGCAGAATCACCACCGCACGGTGATCGGCGGCTTCATACGCCCAGACTTGCGGCTGGATGTCGTAAACCGAGGCCCGGCCTTCTTGGGACTTGGCATTCTTATTCCGAGTATTGGTCACCTTGGGCGTGAAAGCCGAAGAGAGCACAAAGATATTGTCGTTAAGAGACAGGTCGTAAATCGTCTCTTCCACGATATCAAAAGTCGAAGCATCGAGGGTGATGGGGTGGGCATCGGTGCGAATCGTCAGCAACATCTTATTCCGGAACTTCTGACTCTCACTTGTCCACGCACCGCCGAGGACAGACTTACCCCAGGCCGCATCACCTGACGCGATACCGCCACGGATGGCGACAATGCCACCGCCATGCTGGGCGAAGGCCGCGAGTGCCTTCTGCCCCTCGGGGGCGAGGGCGTTAAACTTCGCCCCATATAACAAAACGCTATCGACGGAAGTGAGCGCCGAGGCATCGACAGCCGAAGCCTGGGTGACCTTCGCTCCCGCCGATGCCAGCGGGCCGGCTAAGGCGGTTGCAGCGGCAGGGTCATCGCTGACGACGAGCACCCGAAGCGGGGCGGCCTGTGCTAGGCAACAGGCGGCGAGCATGAGAATACCGAACGCAATACGGCTAAGACGGGGTAGCATGCGGCATCAAAAGCCACCCACCCCCAGCCTTCAACCCTTAGTGCTACCTTAGACCGCAACGGAACTACAGTTAAACGCACATTAACCGCCTAAATCCACCTAGCTGACGAAATAGTCACACGCCACGCGGGGCTCACAGAACCGCCCCAGCCGCAGTGGAACGGAAATGAGATGGAGCATGCCCCGTGCACTTCTTGAAGGCGGAAGAGAAACTATTCCCGCTGGCGAAGCCAACCTGCCCAGCAATGATTGACATTTTTTCGTTCGACTCACTGATCAGCCGAATCGCCTGCTGAATCCGAAGGTGGGTCAAATGATTCATCGGGGTGCGTCCGATTTCCTTCAGACACAGACGACGCAAGTGTTCAAAGCTCATGCCAGACTCACGCGACAAGGCTTTCGTGTCCCAGGGCGCATCAAGTCGACCATGCACGACATCCCAGAGTTTCTGCACCCGGGCGTCGCCGCGGAAACTCCCGGCAAACCCGCGCACATAATCGTAAATGAGTTCGATCCACTGGTGGCTGCGCCGGGAAACGGCATTGCCGGACAACTCCGCAATCAATCCGCTGACCGCGGAACGCAGCGGCTCCGCATCGAAGTCAGCCAACACGGGCGAGCTCGCCCGGAAGATTGTATTAGAGCGCACGCCGCCGGCGAAACGCACCCAGCAAAAATCCCAGCGCTTACTCCGACCAATGCGGAAAGAGTTACGAATCCCCGCCGGCTGCAAGCACGCCTGGCCAGCCGAAATCGTCCGCCACCGTCCGTCGACAAGCACTTGCCCCTGCCCGCCCAGACAGGCCATAAAAAAGGCCCCCGCCTGATGGGCACGCACTACCTCGTAGGGCGCCAACATCTCCGCGACCCCTAGGTGAGCGATTTCAAAAAGCCCTAACTCCTTACAACGCACCGCGGAAAGGACCCACGGACGCTCATCCTTATAATCCGCTGCGACCACGATTTTTCGGCGAGAACGCGGGTTCTCGATGTCAGTTTCAGGATGACGGAGTTGCGTCTCGCTGTAATGATTTAAATCGCTCTTCCGGGACACACACCTTGCATAAGCGGGAGACACCAAAGAGCAACCCCCGACCACCCTTACCCCTCTCATTACCATGCCCAACCCCTGGACCGGAAAAGGAAACCCTTACACCCGCACCGAAGTCGTCGCGCGACTCCGCAATACGATGTCGAAGGGCCAACCCATCATCGCCGCCGGCGCGGGCACCGGAATCAGTGCTAAGTTCATCGAACGCGGCGGTGCTGACTTGGTCATCGTTTATAACTCCGGACGCTTTCGTATGGCCGGACACGGTTCCACCGCTGGCATGATG
>CAIKRN010000092.1 GCA_903829855.1 uncultured Opitutia bacterium | reverse complement strand
GTCTGAAAGAGCCCTAGGGATGGGGTGTGCCGACTGCTGCCACCGCCGCCTCGCCCGCCTTGGGCCAACTTGATGCCGCCGACCAGCGCTTCGGGTGGCATCCGTTTACCCAGATGCGGGAATATCAGGACAACCCCCGTCTGCACCTGGTGCGCGGCGAAGGGAGTTGGTTGATCGACGGGGAAGGGAAGCGCTACCTCGATGGCAATGCGTCCGTCTGGACGAATGTGCACGGCCACAACGACCCGGATCTGAACCGTGCTTTGAAGGACCAGCTGGAGAAAGTCGCCCACGTGACGCTCCTCGGCTTGAACCATCCGATCGCGACCGAGCTGGCCAAAGATCTCGCCGGGCTGACGGACGGGGCGCTTCCGCGTTGCTTCTTCACCGACAACGGCAGCAACGCCGTGGAGGTCGCCCTGAAACTTTCATTCCAGTATTGGCAGCTCGTCGGCCAGGAAGCCAAACATGGCGTCATCTCGATGGAAGGTGCCTACCATGGTGACACCTTCGGGACGATGTCGGTGGGTGAACGCTCTGAGTTCCACCGACGCTTCAACCCTTGGCTCTTTGCGGCACAGGCTTTTCCCGCACCGACTCATTCGGAATGCGCCGGCAAGGTCGCACGCTCCGATACTTCTGCCTCGCTGACGGCGCTTAAGGCACTCCTCGAGCGTGATGCCGCCACGACGGCCTGCGTGATCCTCGAGCCGCGCGTGCAGGGTGCCGCCGGGATGGTCCAGCAGCCCGCAGGCTTCGTGAAGGCGGTCGCGGCGCTCTGTCATCAATACGGCGTGCACCTCATTTTGGACGAAGTCTTCACGGGCTTCGGTCGCTTGGGAGCCTTGACGGTCTCGGAGCTCGAAGGCGTCGTCCCGGATTTCCTCTGCCTCGCGAAGGGCCTCGCCGCCGGCTACCTGCCGCTCGCCGCCACGCTGACGTCCGAAAAAATCTACGAGGCCTTCCTCGGTGCGTTCTCCGAAGGGAAGACCTTCTTCCATGGCCACACCTTCTCGGGCAACCCGCTCGGTTGTGCGGTCGCCCGCGAGTCGTTGCGCAAGTTGAAGCCCATGCTGGCCTCGGGGCAGGTCGCTGATCGTGCGTCGCACCTCGGCCGCGAGATGGAAGCCGCCTTCGCCGGCCACGCCCACGTGCGCACGTTCCGTCAGCTTGGCCTCACGGGTTCGGTCGAATTCAAGCCCGCTCACGCCGAGCGCTGGCCGACCGATACCCGCGCTGGTTATCGCGTCGCCTTGGCCGCGCGCCGTCACGGCCTCGTGATTCGTCCGTTGGGCGATTCGATCCTGTTCGTGCCGCCGATCTCCATTCAGCCCGACGAAGTAAAACACCTCGTCCGTGCCGTCCGCCTCGCCATGGACGACGTGCTGCCGAGCCTCAAAGCAGACTAGGGCAGCACGCGGTGCTGCCCCTACCTTTTCTACCAAAACATATGCCCCACCTCACCGAAGCCCGAGCGCTCTACGACCTACCGCTCAACACGCTGATTTTCAAGGCTCAGCAAGTCCACCAGGCCAACCAGGATCCGGCCGGCGTGCAGCTCTGCACGCTGAAGTCGATCAAGACGGGCGCGTGCCCCGAAGACTGCGCCTATTGCCCGCAGTCGGTGCACAACAACACCTTCGTCGAGGCCGAGGCCTTGATGGAGACCGAGACGATTCTCGTCGACGCCCGTCGCGCGAAGGCTGGCGGGGCGACCCGTTTCTGCATGGGTGCTGCCTGGCGCCGGGTGAATGACGGCAAGCAGTTCGACAGCGTCCTGAACACCGTCTCGGGCGTGAAGGCCCTCGGCCTCGAAGTCTGCTGCACCCTTGGCATGGTGAGCGAGCAGCAGGCGGGTCGCCTCAAACAAGCCGGCTGCGACGTGTATAACCACAACCTCGACACCTCCCGCGAGCACTACTCCAAGATCATCACCACCCGCACATACGATGACCGTCTCCAGACGCTTTCAAACGTCCGCAAGGCTGGTCTCGAAGTCTGCTCCGGTGGCATCATCGGCATGGGCGAAACCGTCGACGACCGTCTAAAGATGCTCGTCGAGCTCGCTCAGCTCGATCCCCAGCCCGACTCCGTGCCGATCAATGCCCTCGTGGCCGTCGAAGGTACGCCCCTCGCTGGCCGCAAGTTTGTGGATAGCATCGAGTTCGTCCGCACCGTCGCCGTCGCCCGCATCCTGATGCCCAAGGCCATGGTGCGCCTCTCCGCCGGTCGCGGGAATATGAACGACGAGACCCAGGCGCTCTGCTACCTCGCCGGCGCCAATTCCATCTTCCTCGGTGAGAAGCTGCTCACCACCGGTAATCCCGACATCGAAGAAGACATGAATCTCATGAAGCGTCTCGGCCTGCATCCGATGCATCCCGATGAAGCCCGCCGAATTCATCGCGGTGAAATCGCGCCAGCGAACGCTCAGCCCGCTGAATGGCCGAGCGTCGCCGAGTTTGCCGCCGCCAACGCTTCTGAAGAATCCTGCGGCCAGGGCGGTTGCGGCTGCAAATAACATGGCCCTCATTTTTGTCACCGGCAGCGACACTGGCGTGGGTAAGACCCACGTCGCTCGCCTGCTCGCCCAGCGCCTTGCGCGGGACGGCTTCACCCAGGTCATCAAGCCCGTGGAGTCGGGGTCTGGGGCGGGTCGCGCGGCCGATGCGCCCAAGGCCGCGGGCAAGTGGGCCGAAGCCCACACGCTGATGACGCTCGCGGCGCCTATTGCACCGCTCGCTGCGGCCAAGAAAGCTCGCAAGCAGCTCGACCTCGAAACGCTTCTGAAACTCTACCGAGCTGTGCCGCATGCGCCCTGTCGCGTCGTTGAAAGCGCTGGTGGTGTCGCCGTACCCATTGACCCTAAGGGTAAGGATTGGGCCGACTTCGCCGCGGCGATCAAGCCCACCGTCGCCATTGTCGTCGTCGAGGATCGCCTCGGCGCCATCAACCAGGCCCGCCTCGCCATCGCTTACCTCCGTCGTCGTTACGATGGCCCGATCGGCGTCTGGCTCAATGCGATCAAGAAGCCCTCGCCCGCGGTCGCGAAGGCGAACCGTGATGGTCTGGCCGAATCCTGGATCCCGCTGCTTGGGGAATCGGGCAAGGGCGATAAGTCAGCGCGTTTCCACTTCCTGCCGCGATGAACGCGGCCCTGTTGCAGCGCTTGCAGCGATCCCTCGCGCAGCGCGAAGGGTCGTCGCTGCGCCGCAAGCTTGCCGCCCGCGCTTCGGACGACCTGCGCGTCAACCTCGCCGATAACGATTACCTCGGCCTGTCGCGCGATCCCGCGGTCATCGCTGCCGGCGTGGCCGCACTCCACGAATGGGGTGCGTCTTCCTCCGCTTCACCGCTGGTCACGGGCTACACCGTGGTGCACCAGCAACTTGAGCACGCGCTCGCCGCGTGGCAGGGTTATGAGCATGGGCTCGTGATGAATACTGGCTTCGCGGCCAACTCCGCCGTGCTTGGCGGTTTGCCCAAGAAGGGCGACCTCATCCTCGCCGACCGCTTGGTCCATGCGAGCATGCTGGAGGGCATTGCTGCCTCGGGCGCACGCCTGCGTCGCTTTGCGCATAATGATTTGGATGCGCTCGAGCTCATGTTGCACGAAGAGCCCGCCTTGGAGGGTGTCATCTTCGTGGTCACGGAAAGCGTTTACTCCATGGACGGAGATAGCCCGGATTTGAAGCGGCTTGCCTCGTTGCGGAAGCGTTTCGGGTTTTGTTGGGTACTCGATGAGGCCCATGCCACGGGTTGGTATGGTGCGACCGGTTCCGGCCTGCAGGAAGAGCAGGGTGCTTTCGCCGCGGCCGATATCGTCGTCGGGACGCTGGGCAAAGGCCTCGGGTCGCAGGGCGCCTATGTGCTCTCGCACGCCCCGGAAGTCCGCGATGCCCTGATCAACTTTGCTGGTGAGTTTGTCTACTCGACGTATTTGGCGCCGTCGTGCGCGGCCGCCGCGCTCGCCGCCGTGGAACGCGTCAAGGGCATGTCGGCCGAACGGGGCCAGCTCCATGCCCTTTCGCATGCTTGGCGTGATGGGTTGGTCGAAGTCGGCTTCGCGGTACCCTCCGGCGATTCGCCGATCATCCCGCTCATCCTCGGTGATTCTGATGTCACCCTGAAATATGCCGCCGCCCTCCGGGCTGCTGGCTTCATGGTCTCCGCGATTCGTCCGCCGACCGTGCCTGAGCGGACGGGACGGATTCGCATCTCGTTGCGTCGCGGGCTTACCCCGACGGCGTTGGCGAACTTCCTCCAAGCCTTGAAAGGTGTCCGCGAATGAAGATCGGCTGGCTAGGCGGCTGGGGCGTCTCGTTGGAGGAGATGAAGGCCATCGCCGTGGCGCATGCGCCCGATGCGGAGCATCTCATTTACCCGCCCGTGATGGGGGCGGCGGAGAACCTTGCTGGATGCGATGCTATTATCGCGTGGTCGCTTGGGGCGCACCTCGTGCTCGAAGCGGGCGCCCGTGGCGTGAAATTCCCTGCCAAGGTGCTGCTCTTCGCTCCCTTTACCTCTTTTTGCGCTGAGCACGGCCTGGGTGGGAAGCACTCCGAGACCCAGGTGAAGTATCTCCGCCGCTGGATGGAGACGGATGCCCCGGCGGCCTTGGCCGACTTCCGTCAGCGCGCCGGGCTGGCCCCGATGGTGGGCGACGCCTTGCCCTACGAGAAGGAATACCTTCAGGCTGGCTTGGACATCCTCGTCCAGCCCGCGGGCATCTCGCTGATCACCTTTGGCCGCCAGGGGCTCAGCCCCGGATGGGAGGCCTATGTCGGCGACCAAGATACCTTGTTAAATCCGGAGGGCGTTTGCCAAGCCATCGTCGGTTGTCATATTGTTGAAGGACTCGGGCACGACCTGCGCGAGTTCCTCACCCCCTGACCCCATGCGTTTCGACCAGCGAGCCGATAGCTATGATGCGCACGCCGCCCCGCAGAAGCGTTTCGCCGAAGCTTTGGCCGCTTTCGCGCCGCTACGTCGTGGGGCACGTGTGACGGAACTTGGTGCCGGGACCGGATTTCTCACCGCCGCGTTGTTGGCTCAGGGGGTGAATGTCGACGCCACTGATTCCTCGCCCGCGATGGTGGCCATCGGCCGCGAGGCGGTGCCGGCAGCGAACTGGTCGGTGCACAATGCCTTCGGACCGATTGAGAAAGCCAACGCCATCGCCTCGACTGGCTTGCTGCATTGGGCGGCGGATCCGGCGGCCGTCTTGAAGCATTGGCGGGCCGCGTTGCCTGAAGGTGGCCGATTGCTGCTGGGCGTACCGTGTGATCCTTGCCTGAACGAATTACGTGACCTCATCGGCGAAGGCCCCGTCCGCTGGCGCGATGAGTCGCAGTGGTTGGCGCTACTCAAGGGTGCTAAGTTCGATGTCCATGCGCATGGCGTCTTGGAGTCGGAGGAAATTTATCCGAGCGCGCTGGATTTCCTGCGCTCGCTGCATCGCAGCGGCGTGACCGGTGAACCGCGTCTGTCGGCCGGCGAATTACGTTCCATGATCCGGGATTACGATCGCCTGAATGCGCGCCCCGAGGGTGTGGTCGCCACTTGGGCGTGGTTGTTGGTGGATGCGACGGCGCGCGGGTGAATAGAGGACTGAGTCGATGACTGCGTTGAGGGCTGAATCGAGAGCAGAATGGATGAGATGCATCAGGCAGGACGGGGAACCTCGGCATGACATCGCTGACTTTGGTAGGGGCGCCACGGCGTGGCGTCCGTGGGCGGACAGACGTTAATTGGTCCGATCGCTTGCCCGGCTCATCGTGTCCTGCGCTGCGAGCGGACGCGACGCAGTCGCGCCCCTACCTCATGACGCGGCCGCCGCATGGTGGCCGAGGGTAGGGGCAGGACTACGTCATGCCATATTGATGCGAAAGGGCGCGGCGTAGCCTCGCCCCTACCTTTCGTTCACCATCCGGCGAACGAGCATCAACAAAAAAGGCCGCCCGGGTGGGCGGCCTGTCTCGATCCTTGTCAACTTGCCCACGTGTCCCCTCGCGAAGCGAAGCTTCGCGCTTAGAACGCCCGGCGGATGCTGAGGGCGCAGGAGAAGTCGCTGACTTCGCCGACGCTGGAGGCATGGGCTGAGAAGTTCAGGAGGGTGTTGGCGTTGAGCTTGTGATCGACGTCGAAGCCGAGACGGACGCAATCGGGCCGGGGTGCTGTGCCAGGCAGGCTGAAGGCCACGCTGCCGGTGATATCCTGGCCGGAAAGCGACGGGCCGGCGCCGTCGAAGCGGTGGATGCCTTCGAAGCTGAGGATTAACTTCGTCTGCTCAGAGAGGTCCTTGCTGGCGTTGACGCCCAGGCGGGCCTCGATGGCGTTATGCTTCTGCTCGTTGAAGCTGGCCGGGAAGCCGCCGCCGGTTTCGGTGAAGGCGTCGACACTCGTATGCGTCACGGTGTACGAGGCGTAGGGGGCGAAGCTGAAGCCGCCCAGGCTGGCGACGGACGGGGCGTCGACGCGCAGGCGGAGCGAGCGCGTGTTCAGGCCCGTCTGGCCGAGGGAGGTGTCGGTCGAACCGCTGTTATCGTAGCAGCGGGCCAAGCGTGCGTTCCAGTCGCCGACCATCGCAACGGCGGAGAAGATCCACTGCGTGCCTTCGGGGCGGAAGTCATATTCAGCCAGCGCGTATTCGCCGCGGACGTTACTGGAACCGCCTAAGGCCAGGTCTTCATTCTGTTCGCCGTGGCCGGCCGCAAAGCCGAAGAGACCCGTCTTGCCGACATTCCAATTTACGCCAACTTCACCGGTCGAGATATGGCTGTCGCGGAGGCGCGAGCTCGTACCAAAGTCACCGGTGGCCCAGGCCTGGGAGTCCTTGCCCATGCGGTCGAAGGACATCATCGGGCGGTGGTGGGCGCCTTCCATCGGCAGTTCGCCCAGCGCCACGCCAGAATTATAGGTGCGGTGCGCGCCGTCGATCGAGGACATCCAGCTTGCGATGTTGGCGACGCCGTTACCCGGTATGACTACCGCCTCGTTTACGACGGCATCCATATAGGCATTCTCGACGGTGAAGGTAAGGCCGACATTTGAAAACTTCACCCAGCCGTAGTTGTAGTTTCCTTCACTAACAGTGTAGCTGATGCCGAAGTAGGCGTGGTGGAGGCCGTCGGAAGGGTTCCAGCCGCCTGTTCCGTATCCAGCGTTGCTGTTGATTACTGTCCCGGCGCTCAAGGTAGTAAGCGAGGTGCTGACTGCTCCGGGTTGAAACCCCGACGCTACGCTCGCCGGATACATTCCGTCGCCCATAATAGAGGCACGCTGTGGCGAGAAATACATCACATTTGTCTCCCCGTCCGTCCGTTGGCGGAAGCCGTTTGAAGGATCCCAGGCAAGCATCAGGTATGTCGGCGATCCTGTCGTGATTACCACCGGGCCCGTGAACGGCGTGTAGGTATCGGCAGCGACCTGGGCGGCAGTGGCCGCGGCGGCGAGGAGGAAGGCAGTTTTTAGGGTGTTCACTCGATGGCAGTGACCCTCACCCCCTGTTACGCAATGGCAATGAGGGCATTTGGAGTCCCTGGGTCATATTAATATTATAAACGTTGGGTTATTGACGTTTAAGGCAGATGGGTGAACTCAAGGGGAGGCCGGAAACGGGAGGAGACTGCGGTAGGGGCGCCACTGCGTGGCGTCCGTGAGTGAAGGGAGGTCGTGGGGTCCGATGACTTGCCCGGCTTTCGATGATCGCTCTGCGAACGGACGCGACGCAGTGGCGCCCCTACCCAGCGGCCGAGCAGGGATGCTCGGCCCTACCCAAGGCAGCTAGGTCGTGACGCGGTCCCGCCCCTACCCATTACTCGAAACTGACGTCGCCGTCGGTGGCTTCGGGCGGAGGGGCGGCGCCGGCGAGGATGGTGCGGACGAAGAGGTCGCGGTGCTCGGGGCAGGAGCCATGTTTGCGCAGGGCTTCGACGTGCTCGGGGGTGCCGTAGCCTTTAT
>CAIKRN010000091.1 GCA_903829855.1 uncultured Opitutia bacterium | reverse complement strand
GGTGGCGGCGTGACCGAACAGGTCGAGCAGACGCTCAGCCCAGAGAAGTATCGCTTCCGACTGCCGTGGTTCGCGGTGGTCGACACGGCCGGCCGTGCACATATCAAGGGCGCCGCTGATGGCGTCATGGAGCAGGAGATTGCCTATGCGAAAAATGCGGGGCTGGATTACTGGGCGTTCCTCACCTACCCGGAAGCCGACTCCATGAGCTCGGCCCTCGCACGCTATCTCCGCAGCCCGAAGCGTACTGACCTCGGCTTCTGCCTGATCCTACATCAAACGCTTTCCGTGCCGGCACCGCGCTGGCCAGCCGAACGCAATCGTGTCGTGAAGTTGATGCAGGAGCCAGGCTATCAGAAAACGCACGGGCGCCCACTCGTCTATACCTTCGACGTGAAGACGGAGCAGCCGACGATTAAACAACGCTTCGAAGAACTCCGCGCCGCGGCGAAGGTCGCCGGCCTTGATCCGTATTTCGTGTACATGGGTTGGAATCCGGCCCGCGACTACCAAGCCCACGCCAGCGAAGGTTTCGCTGCGGTCTCCGCCTACGCCCACCCAGGCGCTGAGCCAGTCTTCGCAAAGTATGTCGCCGCCTTCGAGCAACACGCTTGGTCGAGTGCGCTCGCGAACAAAATTCCTTACGCACCGCTCGTCACCACGGGCTGGGACAAGCGCCCACGACAGGATCATCCGGTCTCGTGGGAAAAGAACGCTGGCTACGCCAACCAGAAGACATTCCCCGCCACCGCCACGCCGGATGAGATCGCCGCACATCTTGGTCGAGCGCTCACCTTTGTGAAAGCGCACCCGGACATCTGCCCAGCTAACACCGTCATCATCTACGCGTGGAACGAGCACGACGAAGGTGGCTGGCTCTGCCCTACTTGGACGCCCTCTGGCAAGCCCGACACCTCCCGCCTCGACGCCATTCGAACTGTCTTGAGGTAGGGGCAGCACCGCGTGCTGCCCTAGCTGCATCTGTATCTAAGGTAGGGACGGCTCTCCGAGCCGTCCGTCCGCTGACAGATCATCCGGTCTCCAGTTTCCTTTTGAGCTAAATTGATCCCCGCACCCGTATCGACGGCTTTTGATGCCGCTTCTTTAAGATGGAACTCCCCCCACCCCTTATGGTCATATCAACCATGCTCCGACTACCCCTGCTCGCAGTGGCCTATCTGGCCGCGCTTCTCGCCTCGTCCCCGCTCCGCGCCGAAACCTCGTGGATTTGGGTGAAGAAAAATAATACGACCGACCAACAAGTCTGGGCCCGCTCCAGTTTCGAACTCGCGAAAGTCCCAGCCAAGGCCGAGCTCCTCGCCTCAGCGGACAACCATTGTACCGTGTGGGTGAACGGTAAGGAAGTCGGCACCAGCGATGAGTGGCAGGTTCCCCTAAAGGTCGATGTGGCCGCGCACCTCAAGGCCGGCCTTAACACGATCGCAATTCTGGGCCGCAATGACAGCGGCATCGCCGCCGTTTCCTTCCGTCTCACCGCAAATAAAAAAGTGCTCGCTGAAACCGGCGCAAACTGGCGCATCGTCGACAAGAATCCCGGCAAGGATTGGCAGGCGGCGGGCTTCGATGACTCGAAGTGGGAAGTCGCCACGGTCGTGAACCAGATGGGTGCTGGACCTTGGGGTGATGTCTTCGGTGGAAGCAAGGGTCGCAAAGCCGGCCCAGGTAGCACGGCTGTCGCCGATCCGGAATCCCTCATTCTCCAGCCCGGCTTCAAAGCCGACCTCGTCTACACCGTACCCCGCGACCTGCAGGGCTCGTGGGTCTCGCTCGCGGTCTCGCCCGAAGGCGACCTCGTCGCCGGCGACCAAGGCGGCGTGCTCTGGCATGTCTCCCTCAAGGATCCGGCCAAGCCCGTCGTCACCAAAATTGACACCAAAGCCGTCGGCTGCCACGGCCTCCTCTTCGCCCACGGCGCACTCTACGCATGCACCAGCGAAAAGGGTAAGGGCGACATCTGGCGCCTACGCGACACGAAGGGCGACGGCTCCTACGCCGAGCAGACCATCCTACGCTCGCTCAAGGGCTCAGGTGAACACGGACCGCACCAGCTCATCCTCGATCGCGACGGCTCCATTCTCGTCGCTGGCGGCAATCACACCAAGCTGCCCGACGATGAAGTCGCGGGCGCTCCCGGGAAACATTACGACGAAGATGACCTCCTCAAGAAATTCGAAGACCCCAATGGCCACGCTTCGGGCATCAAGGCCGTGGGCGGCTGGATCGGTCGCATGGACAAGGACGGCAAGAATTGGGTGCGCGTGACGGCCTGCTTCCGCAATCCGTATGACTGCGCGGTCGCTCCCGATGGTGATATCTTCTCTTATGACTCAGACATGGAGTGGGACATGGGCTCCCCGTGGTACCGCCCCACCCGCATCAATCTCTGCACGCCGGGCGGCGAACTCGGCTGGCGCTCCGGCTCCGGCAATAACCCGATTGCCGAACTCGACACCCAGCCTTCCCTCGTCGATATCGGCCCAGGCAGCCCGACGGGCACCACGATGGGCACTGGCGCAAAATTCCCCGCTGCCTATCAGCGCGTGTTCTACGCGTGCGATTGGACCTACGCCACGCTCTACGCCATCCACCTCGAGCCGCAGGGCGGCGCCTGGAAAGCTCGCAAAGAAGTCTTCGCCGCCGGCCGGCCCTTCGCCGTGACGGACGTCGTCATCCGCCCGCAAGACGGCCACATGTACGTGACCATCGGTGGTCGCGGCGGCCAGGCTGCGCTTTACCGCATTCGCTATGAAGGCAAGGAATCCACAGCCCCAGCCGCTTGGTTCGACGCCACCCC
>CAIKRN010000090.1 GCA_903829855.1 uncultured Opitutia bacterium | reverse complement strand
GCGGCGGCCAACGAGTAGAGCCCGGGAAGGTCGACCAACTCGACCTTTTGGCCATTCCCGCAATCACACGTTCCTGATTTACGGGCGACCGTGACACCGGGGTAATTCCCCACCCGCTGCCGCAATCCCGTGAGAGCGTTGAAGAGGGTCGACTTGCCGGTGTTGGGATTACCGACCAGCGCGACCAAGCGGCCTGGGTCGGGTTCGCTCACGGGGTTAAAGGGCGTTGGATGGGACAGTCGGCGGAGACGTCTACAATCAGGTTCTCGGCCTCGGCTAAACGTAGGCTCACCACTTGACCCCCGAACTCGATGGCCAGCGGGTCGCCCAAGGGAGCCTTGCGCACCAGCTTCAGCACCATCCCTGGTAGCAGTCCCAAGGCCATCAAACGCTGATCCACACCGCGCTCGGGATTGAGCGAAGCCAGCTTCCCGAATTGGCCGGGCAGAAGTTGGGATAGCGGGGTCACGCTAGTTGAGAATGAGTCTCAAAAGTAGCCCCAGCCCCAGCCTTGTCAACGCCGACCCTTCTGTTGGAACCAATATGCATTCCCGGCTCCCCCTCCTCTGATGAGCGGCTTATAACCCCCCTCACCCATGCATGAAATCACCCCGGGGGTCGAATCCCCCGCCCGACACACGGAACGCGACCATGGCGGCATCTCCGGGCACCCCAAGGGGCTCAGCATGCTCTTCTACGCCGAGATGTGGGAGCGCTTCTCGTACTACGGCATGCGGGCGATCCTGTTCCTCTTTATGGTCGCCCCACTCGCCCTGGGTGGCCTCGGTTGGGATCAAAAAGACGCCGCTCAACTCTACGGCAACTACACCATGGCGAGCTACATGGTGTGCATCCTTGGAGGCTACCTCGCCGATAACTTCATCGGCGCCCGCCGGGCGGTCCTTATCGGTGGACTGATTATCACCGCGGGGCACTACACCTTGGCATTCAATTCCATCCCATCCTTTTACGCGGGACTCGCCTTAGTGGCGCTAGGAACCGGACTGCTCAAGCCCAGCATCAGTACGCTCGTCGGCGGGCTCTACTCCCATGGAGACACGCGACGTGACGCCGGCTTCTCGCTTTTCTACATGGGCATCAATTTAGGTGCCTTTGCCTCACCGCTCGTCGTTGGGTGGCTCGCCCAAGATGAATACTTCAAGTGGAAGCTTTGGTGCTGGGGGCTGGATCCACGGCATAGCTGGCATTGGGGCTTTGCGGCAGCGGGCGTCGGCATGACGTTCGGCATGTGGATCTATCTACGCAAACTTCACTTCCTCTCGCACATTGGTCACGCACCCGAAAGTGATGCCCCGCGCCCGTGGGGTCGCCTTATACTTATTGGCCTGGGGACGGCCGGAATGCTGTTCGTCATGATTGCGTCCGACACCTACCGCTGGATTAATCCCATCGTGTATGCCCTGCCTGTGGCGGGCGTCATTTACTTTGGCCTTCTTCGGCGAGACACCGATAGCCGTCGCATCGCGGCCATCTTAATCTTCTTTATCTGCGCGATTCTCTTCTGGGCCGTCTTTGAGCAAGCCGGTTCGACGCTGACGCTGTTCGCCGACGACCTCACGCACAACGAGCTATTCGGCTATGTCTTCCCGTCGTCGTGGTTCCAGTCGGTCAACTCGCTCTTCATCCTAGCCCTCGCGCCGCTGTTTGCGTGGATGTGGGTGAAGCTCCACGTACGCCAGCCATCGATTCCCATGAAATTTGTCTGGGGGCTGGCGCTGCTCGGCCTCTCGTTCGCCCTCCTTGTTCCCGCGGCGAAACTTACAGCCGAAGGCAAGGTCAGCGCATGGTGGCTAATCGCCGTCTACTTCATCCAGACGCTCGGCGAGCTTTGCCTCAGCCCGGTCGGCCTCAGCGCAATGACGAAACTAGCCCCCGCGAAGCTAACCGGGCTCGTCATGGGCGTCTGGTTCCTCGGCACGGCGCTCGGCAACAAACTCGCGGGCGTGGTCGCCGGTGAATTCAACGCCAAGGACCCGCAAGCCCTCGCGCACTTTTTCTGGCAGCAAGCCCTTCTCGTTGGCGGGATGACCGTGCTACTCCTCGTGCTCGTGCCTTGGGTGAAGCGACTGACGGGTGAGTCGGCTGTCGATCAGAGTTCCGCCTGAACCCGTACCGAAACCGGGCAGTGATCCGAGCCAGTGACCTTGTCGTGGATGTCGGGCTGCGAATACTTTAGGCCGTCAGATGTGAGGCAGTAATCCAAACGCCAGCCGATATTGCGGGCACGGATGCCCGGGCGATACGACCACCAGCTGTAGCGCTTTGCTAATTCCGGGTGCTCAGCGCGGAAGGTATCGGTGAAGCCATGCTGCGAAAGAAGTTGGCTGAAAGATTCGCGTTCTTCGTCGGTGAAGCCGGCGTTGCGACGATTGGTCGAAGGATTGGCGAGGTCGATTTCGGCATGCGCGACGTTGAGGTCTCCGCAGACCACGACGGGCTTCTGCTTGGCCAAGCGGGCGAGGTATTTACGGAAATCGGCATCCCACTGCAGGCGGTAATCAAGCCGCTCGAGTTCGCGCTGAGAATTTGGCACGTAGGCGCTGACGACGAAGACCCCCTTAAATTCCGCGGTAACCACCCGCCCTTCCGGCGGATGATCTCCAGGGAAATCCGTCGCGACGTTAAGCGGGGCGCTCTTCGAAAGTACCGCCGTACCGGAGTAGCCCTTCTTTTCAGCCTCATGCCAAAACTGATGCGGAAAGGCCAGCCCGAGTGCGGAAGCCACGGCGGTCTCGCACTTCGTCTCCTGCAGGCAGAGGACGTCCGGGTCGGCGGACGCGATGAAATCAGCCAACCCCTTTCCCAAGGCCGAGCGGACGCCGTTCACGTTCCATGAAAAGATTTTGGCGGACATTACTTAGCGGCGTCCTTCTTGAACAACTGGTTAACCTTACGATCGAGGTCTTCCTTCTTCTCGGCCTGCATCGCCGCCGTACTGGGAGCCGCCGCGGCGGGCGTGACGGCCGGAGTAGCTGCAGGCGGAGCGGGTGTTGTCGCTGGGGTCGTAGCTTTTTCTCCCTTCCCTTCATACTTTCGGCCAAATAAAACGTTTACCTTATCATCCAGCGTGACGGGGGCAGACGCTGAGGCCACCGCAGGGGTGGCGGGCGCAGGGGTGGTTGCGGCAGGTACGGCCGCCGGAGTCTCTGCCGCGGCGACGGTGGTCGGAGCAGCACCTTCCGTGAGAAACGGTGACGTGAATTTAACCCCCTTCTCCGTCATTTCTGCCAAGCGCTTGCGGAGGACGTCTTCGAAATTTGTCTGCAGGCTGCTGACCTCCAATTTAACCCCGCGTGCCCGGCCTTCGATAGCGCCCGACGGCAAAATCTTGGAGATCTGGATCACCGTACCGCTGGCGAGCTCGGTTTCGCCGGCCTTCTTGCCGTCGTCCAGAAGCGCAGCCTTTGTCGCGGTCATCACACTTACGGAGTTCGGCCAAAAAATCGTGTGCTCGCTGATAGCTTTGAAGTCGAGCGTGCTCACTGGCTTCGGGGGCTCGACTACTGGTTTGGTTGGCTCGGCTACGACGACGGCAGCCGGCACGGCCGGTGCGGGAACCACGGCTAACGGTTTAACGTCAGGGGCTCTTGTCGGCGCCACGACAGCCACTGGAGCGGACCGCGCGGACGGATTGACGAGCGTCAAGGGTGGCTCATTCCCGGGGGCACGGCTCACGGCAACCGTGAAGCCTGGCGCAAACAGGAAAACGGTAGCGGCACCGACAGCGGCACCCACCGCAAAGAGCAGAAATCCTCGGAAGAATGCGGCCATGGGAATTAGGAGCCGGCTTTGATTTCGATCACATCATGCGGGGCAGCTTCGCGCTGACCAGCCGGAGTGACGCGGATATAACGGGCACGCTTCCGGTGCTCGGCGAGATTTTGGGCACCGAGATATCCGAGGCCGCTCTGGACGCCGCCAGCGAGGGTGCCGAGCACCTGATCGACGGTGCCCGAAACTTCTTTCAACGCCTCAATGCCCTCGGCGGCAACTTTACTAAACTTGCCGCTGGAGGAGTGGCCATAGCGGGCGGCGGAGCCTTTACGCATGGCCTCGTGCGAACCCATGCCGCGATATTCTTTGTACGTCTTGCCGTTGATTTCCATCAACTTGCCTGGGGCTTCACGGCTACCGGCGAGTAAGCCGCCGAGAATAACCGCGTCGGCGAGCGTGAGGGCCTTCACGATGTCGCCGCTCTTGGTGATGCCGCCATCAGCGAGGATGCGTACGCCCTTCTTGGCGGCGGCGCGCGAGGCGACATAAAGTGCGGTCAACTGCGGGATGCCCACGCCGGCCACGATGCGGGTCGTGCAGATGGAGCCAGGGCCCTGACCAATCTTCACCGTATCGGCGCCCGCGGCGGCGAGAAATTCCACGCCTTCGCCGCTCGTCACATTCCCTGCGATGAGCGTGATCTCCCGGTGGGATTTGCGGAGAAGACGCAGGGCATCGCCCACGCCCTTGGTGTGCCCATGGGCGGTAGAGATGGCAATGGCATCAGCCCCTTCATCAATCAGGGCAGCGGCATGGGCGAGGAAGCGGGCGCGGTCGATTTCACCTTCCGCCGTGCGCGGCACGGAGACGGCCACCCCAACGCGAAGACGGAAGTCGCCGTCACGGGTCGGGCGCACGTGCGCGCGGGACTCTTCCGAAATCCGTTCAATGTCACTGAGGGTGAATAGGCCTCGCAGACGATTCTTGGCGTCGACCACCAAGAGCTTGTTTTGGCCGACGTGGTCGGAAAACTTTCGGTCAGCCGTGGCGATCGGATCCTTGCCGAGATCTTTCTCGGCCACGGTGAAGACTTTATCGCGCGGAATCATAACCGCAGCGACCTTGCGTTGGCCGTGGCGCTCTTTGACAGCGCTTCCAGGCAGGAGGCCGAGGAGGGTTCCATCAGGGGCGGTGACTGGGAAGGTGCTGAAGGCAAGCCCGTCGCGCTCAATCCGAGCAAGTACTTGGGCGATAGTATCGTCTGGGGCAACGACCGCAGGGTCACCGATCATCCCGTGAATATGGTTCTTCACCCGACGGACCTCGGCCACCTGCTCGGCTTCGGACATATTGTAGTGAAGCAGTCCGAGGCCGCCGTTAAGCGCCATCGCGATCGCCATGCGGTGCTCGGTCACCGTATCCATGTCGGACGAGACAATGGGTAGAGAGAGGGGAAGCACGTCGGACAGAGACGAATCTAGGCGAGTCATCCGGGGTAAGACCTCAGAATAACGGGTGGCTAGAGAGACGTCGTCATACGTCAGGCCGAGCCCAGCGTTGGCGGTGAAGAAGCCGTCCGCGGACAGATAAAAGCGTTCGTCTAGGGAAACGCGGCCCTGGGATTTCGAGGAGGCCATGAGTGGTCGGTTTCCCCAAAGGGTGTTAGGCACCCCCCTTGGGGGTGGCAAATTGATTTTGCGACTTGGCTGTAATTGGAGACGATATCGGGATGAACGGCGGTAAATTCGACTTTCTGAGGGTGCGACGCCGATTCCGGCAGCCTATCACCACTGGCCACGGCTTGGTGGAATCGGTCGATCGCATCCTCCTACGTACTGAGAGCGACCTGGGCATCGGCTATGGCGAAGCGGCCCCCTGGCCTGGATTTGCCACCGAAAGCTGCGACCAAATCGCCGAAGTCCTCCGGTCCGCCAAAGGCAGCCTTTCCCACCTATCCGCGGCAGTGCGTGCGTCTCAGACGACCTTGCCCTGCCTGAGTTCAGCCCTCTCCTCATGCGCACACTGGGATGAAATCGAAGCCTTCACGGGTTCGCTCACCTGTGCGGGATTGCTTACGGAAATATCAGCCGCCGGCCTCGCGGAAAAATATGCCCAAGGCTATCGCACGATAAAAATCAAACTGCGCGCCCATTCCGCCGTGGAGGAAGTCGTCCGCCTCATCGACGAAGCACCCGACGACATTCGCTTGCGACTCGACGCTAACGGTGCGTTTAACTTGGAACAGGCCCGCGAGTGGACGCAGTGGGTGCGCCAACAGCCGAAGGTGGAATTCCTCGAGCAACCTATGGCCGCCGGCCAACCGGGCTACGCTTCACTCGGGCCAGAAAAAGTGGCGCTCGATGAATCCTTTCTCACCCCCGCAGGTGTGGATTGGGCTGGGCCGGTGGTGATCAAGCCATGCCTCGCCGGCGACTGGGATGAGCTATTGCGCTGGCGTCGTCAGCGATCCACCCCCGTCGTCTACTCGTCTTGCTTTGAAACCGCCTTTGGTCGCCAGGGTGCCCTCTGGCTCGCCGCTCAAGACCCTGGAAAAGATGCCGTCGGTTTCGACACGCTCGGCCGCTTTGAGATGGACGGGCGCGATCGCCATGAACCTGGCCCGATTGTGCGCGGGCTCCTCAACCTCAGCTGGCAGACCCTCTGGGCAGAGATGACATGAGTGCGGTCGCGGTATTCCATCCGGATCCGCAGGCCTACCTGCATGAAGTGCTCAGTGCCCATGACGCCGGGCTCCCCGTATTCCTTGGCAATCCGCGCTGGGCGGAAAGCGAACTCGCGGAAGCGGCGAGGCAACTTCCACGAGGCACCTTGGTCAAAGGGAGTAGCCTAGAGCCGCGGGGGCTTGGTACCTGCGACTGGCCGATGAACTGGCGCGGCCGCGTCATGATTCCGACGGGTGGCACGGGCGGAAAAGTTAAGTTCATCATCCATTCCCAAGAGACGCTACTGGCCGCGGCCCACGGCTTGCGCGACACCCTCGTGGCTCGCGGGCTCTCGCCGGTCTTACATGGCGTGACGTGCACGCCCCCGTGGCATGTCAGTGGCTTCATGCCCGCGATTCGGGCGCGTGCCACCGGCGGTCGCCATCTCATCATCGATGGTCGCTTCGACGAGAACTCCGCCCTGCCCTCTGTCCCATTCCCCATGCTGGGCACCAAGGTCATCTCCATCGTTCCCGCGCAGCTATCGCGACTACTAGCGCGCGCCGATGGCGAAGCCTGGTTACGGCAGTTCGACGTGGTGTTGCTCGGCGGATCTTCCGTGCCGGCACCGCTGCTCGTCGAAATCCGTACGCTCCGGCTACCCGTCTTTCTCGCCTACGGTTCAACTGAGACCGCCGCGGCCTGTGCACTTTGTCCGCCAGAAAAAATCTGGTCCGGTGAAACCGTGCGCGGCATTCCCCTGCCCGGTGTGGCATTCGCAACGAATGACGATGGCGTCGTCACCATTGCTACGTCCGCCCTCGGTATTGGGCTATGGCCAGATAGCCCACTCGAAAATCCTTGGCTAAGCGGCGATCGGGGCGACGTCACTGCAGATGGGAGCGTAAAGATTTCGGGCCGCGCTGACCGCGTAATCATCACCGGCGGAGAGAAGGTTGATCCGGCGCGCGTCGAACAAGCCCTCCTATCCACCGGACTGATCAAAGAGGCACTCGTGCTGGGGATGGTGGACGGCCGCTGGGGCGAAGTCGTGACGGCCTGCGTCATCGGGCCCGCCTCCACCGAAAGCGCCCTCCGCCAAGCGTGCGAAACCCTGGAGCCTGCAGCCCGACCGCGTCGCTACGTGTTCGTGCCGAGCATGCCGACGAATGCCAGCGGCAAGCCGGATCGAGAAGCCATCGCGAAGCTGACTGCTTAAGCGCGGACGGCTTTCCAAACGCGCAGGCAACTTTCCACCAACGCGGGGAACTCCGCCAAGGGCACCTGCGAAGGCCCATCAGAAATCGCTTTCGCGGGGTCCGGATGCGTCTCCATGAAGAGACCATCGGCCCCCGCGGCGAGGGCGGCCTTGGCGAGGACCGGCACGTATTCGCGCTGGCCTCCGGAAGCACCGCCCGCCGCACCTGGAAGCTGGACCGCGTGCGTGGCATCCATAATCGTGGGATGTCCGAAGCCAGCCATAATGGGGAACGAGCGCATATCGACGACCAGGTTCTGGTAGCCGAAAGTAGTGCCCCGATCGGTCTGCCAGATCTCGGCGGCCTGAGCACCTTCAAGCTTATCGACGACGAACCGCATTTCGAATGGTGAAAGGAACTGGCCCTTCTTCACGTTGACGACCTTGCCGGTCTTGGCGGCGGCCACAAGCAAGTCCGTCTGCCGGCACATGAAAGCGGGAATCTGTAGCACGTCGACGACCTTGCCGACGGCTTCGCATTGTTCCGGCCCATGGATATCCGTGAGGACGTTGAAGCCGTAATCCTTCTTCACCATCGCGAGAAGGTCGAGGCCGGCCTGCATGCCCGGCCCGCGATCACCTCCGAGCGACGTACGGTTGGCCTTATCATAAGAACCTTTGAAAATAATGTTCAGCTCCGGGTGGCGGGCAGCCAGGGCCTTGAGCTCCGTGGCGACGGTCCGACAATTGGACTCCGATTCAAGAGAGCAAGGTCCAGCGATGAGGAGCAGACGGCGCTTATCGTGCAGCATGCGGCAGGATAGGACGGGCCTTACCCTCAGGGCGAGCCGTAAGGAGACCTCAGCGACCGAGCCAGCGGAGCACTTCGGGCAGCGAACGCGTGTTGAGGACCTGCTCCGGCGTCAGCCAACCCTTCCGGGCAATACGCACCCCATGGGCGACAAAATCCAGTTGGTCGATATCGTGTGCGTCCGGATTGATAGAGCTGAGCACGCCCTTCTCCGCCGCTCGGCGCCACCAACGCCAATCCAAATCAAGTCGCCAGGGGTTGGCGTTAAGTTCGATGATGGTGTCATTCGCCGCGGCGGCATCGATAACCTTAGCGATGTCGACATCGTAGGGCTCACGCTTGTTGAGCAACCGTCCTGTCAAGTGACCGACCATATCGACGTGCTCGTTCTCGATAGCCTTGATGATGCGCGCCGTCTGGGCCTCGCGGTCGAGGGTGAAAAGGTTGTGCACGGAGGCTACGACAAAATCCAGCTGGGCGAGCACGTCGTCAGCGAAGTCCAACGTGCCATCCTTAAGGATATCGACCTCGCTACCGCTCAGTACCCGTAGGCGGTATTTTTGTGAGGCGTTGAGCTCCGCAATGGCTTCCAGCTGCTTGGTGAGCCTCGCTTCATCGAGGCCTCCGGCTTGGAAGCTCGACTTAGAGTGATCGGAAATACCGAGGTACTCCCAGCCGCGCTGTTCGGCGGCCGCGGCCATTTGGTCGAGGGTGTGATCACCATCGGATTCCGTCGTGTGATTATGAAAGGCGCCGCGTAGGTCGGAGAGCTGGACAAGCCTCGGCAGTTGACCGCCTTCGGCTGCATCGATCTCGCCATTCCCTTCGCGGAGTTCTGGCGGAATCCACGGAAGGCCGAGGGCGCGGAACACTTCTTCCTCATTCTGGGCACCCGGCGCCGGGGTCTTCTCATCCACCGATTTGAAACCCCACTCGCTCATGCTCAGCCCGCGGGATAATGCGCGGTGGCGCATCGCGACATTATGCTCCTTGGAGCCAGTGAAGTGATGCAGTGCGAAATAAAACTGTGCGGCTGGGACCACCCGCAAATCGGCCTGCAGCCCGTTCTCGAAGCGCACGCTCGATTTAGTTTCCCCGTGTGCAGTGACCTCTTTGACCCCTGGATAAGCGACGAACCAATCCATGATCGGCTGGGGCTCGGAGGAGGCCACGAGGAAGTCGAGATCCCCGACCGTCTCACGGGAGCGGCGCAGTGAGCCGGCGGATTCGGCCAACCGGACCTGCGGAAGCGCCCGGAGCCCAGCCAGCATCGGCTCCGCGACCGCCGCCGCTTCGTACCAGCGGTGGCGCTTACTGTAAGCGATGCGGTTCTTGATTCCCTCGAGGATTTTCTCCTGCGTCTTCTCGCCGAAGCCCTTCAGTTCAGCGACGGCGCCCGCTTCACAAACTTCTTTGAGCTTGGCGAGATCTTCGACGGCCAGCTGCGTCCAAAGGGCCCGCACTTTTTTCGGCCCGAGACCAGGGATTTGCATCACCTCGAGTAAGCCCGCCGGGATAGAAGCTTTAAGCTTCTGGTGGAAAGGGAGCACCCCATCGCGGCGGAGTGTGGTGATCTTGTCGACCAACGCTTCGCCGAGGCCAGGGATGTCGGCAAGCTTACCACTATCGATGAGTTCGCCGAGGTCCTCGGTCATATTCTCAAGGATGCGGGCACCAGCCGAGTAGGCGCGGATCTTGAACGGGTTCTCGCCCGTCAACTCCATGAAGGTCGCGATCTCATCAAGCACACCCGCAATATCGCTTTTCTCCATCATGGATGGCGCCGTTTCTCCGCCCGATAAATAACGTCGAGCGCCGTAAAATCGGCCTCACGGGAACCACTCTCGATGAGGTGCTGGTAAGTGCCGGCCTGCAGGAGCTCTTCCGACGCCGCCGCGACGCGCCGATCAATTTCGTCGGCCGGATCGGTCCCGCGGCCAGTCAGGCGGCGGCGCAATTCAATCGGATCGCTCACGCGGATGAAAACCGTGACGAGTGAAGCGGCGAGCCGCGCATCGGCGGCACCCTTGGCCCGGATGGTCGCGGCGCCCTGAACATCGACATTGAGCAGGGCGTCAAACCCGGCATCGAGGTGGGCCGCGACATCGACCGCCCGAGGGCCGTAAAGGTTGCCGTGCACGGTGGCATGCTCGAGGAAGACCCCGGCGGCGACTTGTTGCTCGAAGTTTGCCCGGGAAAGAAAATGGTAATCCACGCCATCGACTTCACCGGGTCGGGGGGCGCGCGTGGTGCAGGTGATGACCCGACGAATCGCCTGAGGGTAAGCCTCATTCAGGCGAGCGCACAGCGTCGTCTTGCCGCTCCCAGCAGGTCCCGAAACGACGATGAGCAAAGCTCGGCTCACGACACGCGAAACGACTGTGCCAAGCAAGCAGCCGCTAAAACGAGCAGGAGACCACCGATGAAACGGTGACGTCCCGGAGTAGCGAGAACCCAGTCGCATTGTCGATTAAAGACTGGCGGCGAGGCGGCCCACCAGAAGCCGAACAGCACCAGAAAACCGTAACTGATAGATGCGTCGAGAAGGCTGGCCGGGAGTTGACGAATTCCCGCATCAAGCGTCGTCCGGGCGAGGAAGAGCATGATGACCGCTAAGGCGCGCACCGAAAGAAAGTC
>CAIKRN010000089.1 GCA_903829855.1 uncultured Opitutia bacterium | reverse complement strand
GTTGCTAGATTAATGATATACGACAGGTATCAGTCACACCCATGAAACGTCGCGATTTCCTCAGCGCTTCGGCGTTGGCCTTGTCGGCCGTGCTGCTGCGTGCACAGAGCGCCGAGCGTCCTCTGACCGTCGGTGTCATCGGCCATACCGGCCAGGGTAACTACGGGCATGGCGAGGACGCCGTCTGGCTCAAGATCCCTCAGACGAAGATTGTCGCCGTTGCCGATGCGGATGCCAAGGGGCTTGCGATCGAAGCCAAGAAGCTCGGCGGCGTGAAGGCGTATGCCGACTACAAGGTCATGCTGGCCGAAGCCAAGCCGGACATCGCGGCGATCTGCGCTCGGCACATCCATGAGCATCGCGACATGATCGTCGCGGCTATCGAAGCGGGCGTGAAGGGTATCTATATCGAGAAGCCCTTCGTGCGTACCTTGGCCGAAGCCGACGAGATCGTGAAGCTCTGCGCTGAAAAAGGCGTGCGTCTGGCGATCGCTCATCGGAACCGTTATCACCCCGTGCTTGCGGCCGTGCAGAAGCTCGTCGCCGCGGGCGAGATTGGCGAACTCAAGGAGGTCCGCGTGCGCGGGAAGCAGGACCAGCGTGGGGGTGGCCTCGACCTCTGGGTGCTGGGCGGGCACGGGTTCAACCTTGCGACCCTGTTCACCGGTCCGGCCATCTCTTGCGAGGCCACGATCCTCGTCGAAGGCCGTCCCGCGACTAAGGCCGAGGTCCATCCGGGCGACGAAGGCGTCGGCCTGATTGTCGGGGACGAAGTCCATGCCCGCTATGAGACCAAGAGTGGGATTCCGTTGTACTTCGATTCGAAGAAAGGCACCTGGACGACCGGCACGCCGTTTGGGGCGCGCCTCATCGGGGCCAAGGGTGTCATCTCGTTGCAGGTCGATGAAGAGCCGATGGCTGTCCTTGAGCGCGATGGAAAGAAGACCGCGATCACCACGGCTGGCATCGGCCAGCCTGAGCCCATCAAGGACATTAAACTCCTTAACGGCGGCCACCATGGCGCCGTGCGCGACCTTCTCGCAGCGATCGCCGACAAGCACGAGCCGCTCTGTGGTCCGGAGGCAGGCCGTGAGACAGTGGAACTAACCCTAGCGGTCTTCGCGTCGTTCGCTGCCGGCGGGAAGAAGGTCACGCTCCCGTTGGTTGATCGACTGCATCCTTTGCGCTGAACGCTTAGCGGACCGTCGCCGCGCAGACCATCTCGAGGATGCGAGCGATGCTGTAGTTCTCGTTGAAGTTGTTCTTCGGGTGAGCAGGCGGGGTCGTATGCGTACCGAAATTATCTGGACCCTGGGGGAGGCGGGTCAGGTCGGGGTTCCATTGGCCATCGGGGCCGCCCATCTTGTAGATGACGAGGTCCAGGGAGGGCACGATGTAGAGACAGAAGCCGCCGGCTCCTGTTTTGTAAAAGGCGTCACGTGGGGCGCCGACGATGTGGCCATCGGCGTTGTGTTCGAACTGCAAACTGAACGGCCCGTGGGGATTGTAGGGCAGCGGGGAACGGCAGAGCTTGAGGTAGTCTGACGGGACGAGTTGGCGTCCTTCCCAGCGACCATCGTGGGCGAGGCAATAGCCGAAGCGGGCGGCATCGGTGGAATGGAGGGCAATACTACCCGCGCCGTTAGCGTGCTTCATGGTGACATCGCCGCGGAAGAGACAGTAACCCCAGGAACCCCAACCCATGGGCTTAGCGAACTTCTCGCCGATATAGTCCTGAAGTTCTTGGCCAGTGACGCGGCGCAGGACCATGGAAGCGATGTGCGGGGCCGGCGACGAGTAGGAGTAGCCTTCACCGGGGCCCGCCCAGAGCGGTGCGCGGAGCGAGGAGCCATCAACATCGCGGATGTCCTGTCCTTTGCCCGCCTTGAGCTGGCGGAACTCTCCTTTGACGACCGCGGAAGGTGTGGCGCCTTCGCCGTTGTGGCCCGAGGTCATGCAGAGCAAGTGGCCGAGGGTGATGTCAGCCTCACGTGGATCGCGTAAGGGGAGGGCTTCGGGCAGGAACTCTTTTGTGTATACCTTGGTGTCGAGGCCATGCGGAATCTTTGCTTTAAATTCTTCCAGCATAACGCCGCAGGCGATGCTGGTGAACGCTTTGCCTGTGGAGGCCATGTCCGGATTGGCATGCCGATGGGCGAGGCCATAATATTTCTCCAGCACCAGGTAGCCTTTGCTGATCACCACGAGGCCGCCGTTCGGGGCGTTCGAAAACTCCGTGGCGTGATAGGCTTGTTCCAGCCGGTCCAGGTCAACGCCGGCGAGCGCCCGGGCTTCGGTGGCATCCTTTGGTGTGCGCCAGCCGCCTTGCGCATCGGAGGGGGGGAAGTATTCGGCCGCACTGGCGGCGAGGGCGAGGAACGGTAGCAATAAGGCGGCTGATTTCATGGGTAAGTGGTAGGACAGCGGGGTGGCTGTAAGGTTTGGCGGAATCTGTGGGCCAAGGCGAGGGCAGGTTTGACCCCGGGCGGCGGCCTGCTCATACGAAACTTATGAACCGACTCTTACCCCTCGTCGCTGCCCTCTGCTTGTCGTCGCTGGCGGCGCAGGTCGCCAAGCCCGAATCCCCGATTAAAATCACGGCCCTCGCCCAACGTGCGGATGCCGTTTATCATCAGGGCGAGAAGGTGGTCTTTGATGTCAGTGTCACAGATGAGGGGCGACCAGCGAACGGCATGATTGAATGGGCCATCGTCAAGGACGGCTTGCCGACGGATCAGAAAGGTAAAGCCGAGCTCGCGAATGGCAAGGCCGTGGCCGAAGGCTCGTTGAACGAGCCGGGGTTTATTCAGGTACGCGTCACCTATCGGCTGGGCACCGCGCCCAAATCACCCGTCGTTGTCGGACTCGGTGGGGCCGCGATCGACCCGACGGAGATTAAGCCCAGCCTGGCGGTCCCCGCTAATTTTGATGCCTTCTGGGCTAGCATGAAGAAAAAGTTAGCCACCATCCCCCTTGATCCGAAGCTCGTCCCGGTCAAGTCGCCGGTCAAAGGCATTGAGTCATTCGACGTCACCGCTCCGGCGCTTGGCCTCCAGATTTCTGGTTACATGTCCAAGCCGATTGGGGCGAAACCTAAGAGCCTGCCGATCATCCTGACCGTGCATGGCGCGGGGGTGAGCGATAGTTCGCTCGGTGGTTCCGCGGGTTGGGCGAGCCGGGGTTTTATCGCGATGGATATGAATGCGCACGGGCTACCTAACGGTCAGCCGAAGCAGTTTTACGCCGACCTGTATGCCGGCCCGATGAATCCCTATCGCTATGAACACCGCGACGATCCAGAGAAGGCCTATTTCACCGGCATGATGTTGCGCCTTATTCGGGGTATCGACGTCCTGACCGCCCAGCCAGAGTGGGATGGTAAGCGGGTGATTGTCTTCGGCGCTAGTCAGGGCGGCTACCAAGCCATTGCTGCGGCCGGCCTCGATGCCCGGGTCACTTATTTTGTGGCCGGCGTCCCCGCCGGATGTGATCACAGCGGCATGATGGCTAATCGTATCGCTGGCTGGCCGAAGATCGCACCGATGAAGGAAGGCAAGCCGGACATGAGCGTCGTCGAGGCCTTCCGTTATATCGATTGTATGAACTTCGCGACGCGCACCAAGGCGGCGGGCTGCTATTTCACCGTCGGCTTCATCGATACCGTCTGCCCACCCACGAGTGTCTACGCGGCCTATAACCAGCTCACCATCCCCAAGGAAATCTATAACGATATCCCCAGCGGCCATGCGAATTCTCCGCAGGCAAGCGAAGGCATGCGGCAAGCGGTCATGAAGTACGTTGGCAAATAGAGTATAGAGTTTTGAGTATCGAGTATCGGTAGGGGTTCGGCTGGCATGGTGAACGGCTGCGAAGCAGGCGCGGCGGAGCCGCGAGGGGGCAAGCTGGCACGGGGTTATGGGGTAGGGCGTGGCTCTCCGCGCCCGCCGTTGACCGTGCGGAGGATAGGTTGTCGGGTGAGGTGCGCATGTCTGTCCGCGAACGGACGGCTCGGAGAGCCATCCCTACCCGAGGCAAGGAGTCGTCTCCGTGGCGGGAAGTTTGGTTGGAAAGGCTGGTAACCTTTGGTCGATCTCATTGTCTTAAGGATACCCCAATGAGACTGCTTTGCGCCTTCCTGCTGACCTTGCTGGCTTTACCGGCCGCCGAGCCGCTCTACGACCAGAAGAATCTGGCGGCGTGGTGCATCGTGCCGTTCGACAACCAGAAGCGCACTCCGGAGCAACGGGCTACGATGGTGGCGAAGATGGGCCTCACCAAGGTCGCCTATGATTGGCGTCAGGAGCATGTCGCGGAGTTCGAACAGGAGATCCTGGCTTATAAGAAGCACGGCATCGAATACTTCGCTTTCTGGGCTTACCACGACGAGGCCTTTCGTCTGTTCGAGAAGTACCAGCTCCACCCGCAAATCTGGGTAATCGCCGGCGTCAAGGGTGACACCCAAGAAGCCAAGGTGAAGAACGCCGCGGAAGGGTTGCTGCCGACGATCGCTAAGACGGCGAAGATTGGGAGCAAGCTGGCGATTTATAATCACGGCGGTTGGTCCGGTGAGCCGGAGAACATGGTAGCCATCTGCGAATACCTAAAGAAGAACCACGGCGTCACCAACGTCGGCATTGTTTACAATCTGCACCACGGCCACAGCCATCTTGCCAGGTTAGACGAAGCGTTGAAGCTGATGCTCCCTCATCTGCTCTGTCTCAATATCAATGGCATGGACATCGAGGGAGACGCCAAGGGGCGCAAGATCCTGCCGGTCGGTGCGGGCACCCAAGACCTCAAGGTGCTGCGACAGGTGCGCGCCAGCGGTTACGCCGGCGTCATTGGCATCCTGAATCATACCATGGAAGACGCCGAAGGCCGTCTGCTCGACAATCTGGACGGACTCAAGTGGCTCGTGCCGCAACTCGACGACGCGCCGACTGGCCCCAAGCCTAAGTATCGGACGTGGTCGGACAAACCCGTCATGAAGACGACGGCCATCCCCTCAGGGCGACCCACCGGGGTGCCTTCTGTCAGTCCTGAATTCGGGAAGGCCCTCGCGGGTGGCTGGGTCGTCGATGGCGGAGCTCAGTTTGAGCAATGGCCGCTCACCATTGAGTGTCTCGCCAAACTAAATTCCAAGAGTGGTTTCAATATCCTCGTTTCAAATAATGAAAAATCCGCCAGTACGCACTGGGAGGTCTACAGTTATGTCAAAACAGGTTACCTCAGTATCTACCTGCCAGGCTTCGGCGGTGAGTATCGTAGTGAGACCGATATTTGCGACGGCAAGTGGCACGACATTCTCGCCAGCGTCTCGGCGGAGAAAGTTCGCCTCTGGGTGGATGGTAAAATGGTGCTCGAGCGGGCGACAGCCCCGGCGGGCCCTCTCCGCCCGCCACAGCAGCATAAGCTCGGCTTTGGACAGTTGATTGATGCTTCTGTGGGCTGTGACGGCATTATTGATGATGTCCGCATTTCGCGTGGAGCGAATGATCCCACGACTTGGATTAAGGGCCCGCGTAAGCGCATGGATATCTCCCTCGGTCTTTGGAACTTTGATGACATCGATCAGATTACGGCCCGCCGGGCTGGACCTGCACCCGCGCCGTTCACTCCGGGGCTCGCGCCTTTACGACGGGAAGATAATATCATCGCCGATCAATTCGTTAATCGCGACCGGGTGTTTGATTACTACGCCAAGGAGGCGATTGAGTTCATGGGACATCAGCCGGCACCGGCCATGCTTCCTTCCTATCCTGGCCTGGATGGAGGCAGTCAGGGACATTGGGGCAATCAGAACGACGCGGTCACCTGGAAGGACGGACGCTGGGATAAGGCCGACCATGGGGTTCTGTTCAGCGGCGTCTTTCGTGGTGCCGGGCTGACGATTCCCAAGGCGGTTTGCGTACGCAAGGGTACTGAAGCCGCTTGCTTCGATCCACTCACGCTTTCTTTCCCGGTTCGCTGGACGGGTGACTTCATTAAACTTGGAGATGGCCGGCACGGCTTCGGGGGCGGTGCGAACATGGCCGGGAAGTTATCCCTGAAAACTTTAGCCGAAAAGCCTAAGGGTGATTGGAAATACCACGGCTTCTATCGCCACGGCGAACGGACGATTTTTGCCTATAACAAAGGCGGCAGCGAATACCTAGCCGATGCTTGGGAGGGTGAGCAGCCGGCGGAGAAACTGGCTGCCTTCACTAAGGGTGGCCCTGCACAGTGGCCCGCCTGGCTTGAAACGACAGGAAAATTGGGTACGCAGCAGCCCTTTGCCACGGATACGGTGCTGCCCCCGTTCAAGAATCCCTATGGGACGCTCTTCTTTATCACCGGGATCGACTTCTTTAAGGATGGCACGGCGGCCGTCTGCACCATGACCGGTGAGGTTTGGTTGGTGAAGGGTCTGGACGCCCAGTTTGATCACGTGCGCTGGAAGCGTTTTGCCACCGGGCTGCACCACGCCCTCGGGGTGAAAATCATCGACGATAAGCTTTACGTGCTGGGGCGTGATCAGATTACCCGCTTGCATGACCTTAACGGGGATGGCGAGGCGGACTTCTACGAGTGTGTGAACAACGCGATGACCACTTCACCAGGCGGCCATGACTTCATCGTTGGCCTGGATGCAGATGCCCAGGGGCGATTTTACACCTCGTCAGGGAATCAAGGTGTCTTACGGCTTAGCGATTCCAATAAAGTAGAAGTGCTCGCCACTGGCTTACGTAATCCCAATGGGATCACCGTCACGCCGGATGGCAAATTCATCCTTTCCAATGTGCAGGAAGGCAATTGGACGCCCGCTTCCGCGGTCTGTCAGGTGGAAGTGGGTCGCAATGAAGGCACGCACTTCGGTTCAGGTGGCCTCAAGCCATCTGGCATGAATACGTTACCGATTCTGCAGCTTCCGCGCGGGGAAGACAATTCCTGTGGTGGGCAGATTTTCCTCTCTGAGTCTGGCTGGTCGGGCTTAAAGGGTGATGGCAATTTCCTGCACTTCTCATTTGGCACTGGCAGCGCCTGGTTGGTTTCACGTCAGTTGCTCGAGGGCGTCTGGCAGTCGGCAGCCGTGAAGATTACCGGTAATTTTATGACGGGACCTCAGCATGGCCGCTTCGGCCCGCATGATGGCCATCTGTATGTGAGCGGCATGGTGGGGTGGGGCAGCTATACGCCTGAAGACGGGGCTCTCCATCGAGTTCGTCACACCGGCGGAGAATATCCGACCCTCATTGGCCATGAAGCCCGGGATAACGGCGTGCTGCTTCGATTTAATCGAGTTGTGGATGCATCGTTCGCGGCGAAAGCGTCTTCGCATTTCGCCCAATGTTGGAACTACCTCTTCGGGCCGGCTTATGGTTCGCCGGAATATTCCGTGAAGTATCCCGACTCCATTGGTCACGACCCCCTGGAGATTCGGAGCGCCCATGTCGTGGAGCAGGGCCGCGCCATCTTCTTGGAAATTCCACAGCTTACCCCTGCGAACCAGATTCATCTGCATGTTGGGGTGATGCCGGCACGGTCTCAGGATGTTTTCCTGACCGCGCATCACCTGGGTAAGCCGTACACCGATTACCCTGGGTATGTCGCGGTGCCTAAGGTCATGGGGCATGATCACGTCGCTCCCGTTGCGACCGGTAAAGTTAATCCCGTTAAATGGGAAATCGAGATGTGTCGTGGCCCGGTCCGTGAAATGAAACTGCAGGCCGCCACGGGTCTGCAATACCTCCAGAAAGAATTACGAGCCAAGGCAGGCGAGGGCATTGCTTTGCAGTTCGATAATCCGGATGTCATGCCGCATAATTTCGTCTTGGTCGCCCCTGGTGCGTTGGAACGGGTGGGAGAACTTTCGGCGAAGATGGTGGCCATGCCTGACGGCTATGCCCGACATTACGTCCCCGAGTCGCCCGAGGTGCTTTGCTATTCGCGTATGCTCGACCCGGGGAAGCAGGCCACCGTCTATTTTAACGCGCCGAAAGTGCCTGGTCGTTACCCCTATTTCTGTTCGTTCCCGGGGCATTCGCAGCTCATGCGCGGTGTGCTGATTGTGGAATAGGGTTTGGCGTTGCAGGTGAGCATCTGGCATGGATTATCCCCTTATGGACAAATCCAAGCTACGCCTCATTCTGCGCATCTCGCTGCTGGCCCTGTGGGCTTCTGTCGTCCTCTCGATTGCTCTAGCGTTTCTTCAGGATAAGCTACTCCCCGAGGCCCTTGCAGATTGGCACAAATCCAACGGTGGGGATTTTGGTTTAGGAGATATTGTCGCTCTATTGTTCTGGGGCCTTGGCCTCTTCCTGTTTTTCGTCAGCTCCATCGGCATCTTCTTTTATCAGCGATGGGCGGCCTGGATGTTCACGATTGTTACCGCCGTCTTCTCGCTTCAGCTCCTCGCCAGCCCCACGGTGGAGCCGGGGATTTCCTCGTTCATCGGAAGCTGGAGTGACGTCCTTACGGGAATGGTCATTGCCCTGGTCTTCTTCACGGACGTTCTCCGTGAAGATAATCACACTGCGTGACCCGTTCGGTGTCATTGCTGGCTCGGATGGCCGTGGTGGCGGGCTTGTTGATTCCGCCGTTAAGCGCTGCTGATTCGATCGATTGGGACAAGGCCCGCGTAATTTATCAGAAAGTCCAGCAGGGGCAGGAGGTCAGTGCGGAAGATCGGGCGTACCTTGAGAAAGCCAAAGCCTTACGGGCAGCTCAAGGCGGGCAAGCTCCGCGTGGTCAGGTAGGGGGCCGCCCAGTTAAGGCGGAGACGGGATTCATCCCGTTGCCCGAGCTGACGGGGAATTACAAAGGACAGGATGGTGGCCTCTATGGTGCTGGCCAGAACCTGCCGCCGCCAGCTTTGGATGTGATGGCCCGCGCGGCTATGGCAAGAATCACTCCACTCGATGCAGAGGGTAAGCCGAATTTGGGCGGGAAAGTAGTCCTGCTTTCGATCGGTATGTCTAATACCACGATGGAGTTCAGTGGTTTCGTGGAGTTAGCGAAGATAGATAAGCGTAAGGCTGATGCGGTTGTGGTCGTCGACGGTGCCCAGGGCGGACAGTCAGCAGATCGCATTGCGGACGAAGCCGCGCCCTTTTGGAAAGTTATCGATCAGCGTCTCGCGTCCGCCGGAGTTTCTCCCAAGCAAGTTCAAGCCATCTGGATGAAGCAGGCTTTCCCGGGTCCGCGAGAGGAGTTTCCAGTAGAGGCTCGTCGGCTGGCGGGTTACTTGGAGCAGGATATCGCCATCGCCCGGAAGCGTTGCCCGAATCTGCGCGTCATTTATCTCTCAAGTCGCATTTATGCCGGCTTTGCCACGACCGGCCTCAACCCCGAGCCGCATGCTTATGAAGGGGCCTTTGCGGTTCGCTGGACGATTCTGAAACAGTTGGAGCCAGCGGCCGTCAACTCCGACTCCGTGTTGCTCTGGGGCCCTTACCTTTGGGCGGATGGCATCCGGGGCCGTAAGGAGGATGGATTGGTCTGGAAGGCGGAAGATTTCGCCCAGGATGGTACGCATCCCGGGCCGGGAGGAAGGGTGAAGGTAGCTGAGCAATTGCTGGGCTTTTTCCACACTTCGCCGTACGCAGCTTGGTATCGCCGGCCATAAGGGGCGGGATGGCTTAAGGCGGGGATGGAGATGGGTGCATCTGGGTGAAACCTCTCGCCGTTCACTGGGGTTTAATCATTAAGAGAACCTTAAGAACCCCATGAAGTCTTACCCCTATCGCTTGGTCCTATCGGTATTCCTTCTGGCCCTTTGTCCCTTGGATGGCCTCGCCGCCGTCCCCGCGAAGAAGGCGGATAAAAATGATGGCCCGACGGTCAAGGCTGCAGCTCCGGTGGCCAAGCCGGTGCAGGCCGTGTCCGACAAGACGCAAATCTGGCACACTTGGACCGACACGGAGGGCCGCAAGGTGGAGGCTTTGTTCTGTGGGCTCTCGGGCGATTACATCACGATGCAGACCAAGGATGGCCGCACCTACCATTTTGCCACCAGCTTACTCATCCCCGAAGACGTTGAATTCGCCAAGAGCTGCCTCACCAAGAATCGCGATGCCAGTTTCAGTCCGGCAATCATTGCTTCGGCCGCTGCGGATATTGATCGGATGGTCGGTGCCATCCTTGCCGAGAATGGTCAGCAGCCGAACGCCCCGGCCACCGACGCACAGTTTTTACGTCGCATTTACGTCGACGCGGTGGGTCGCGTGCCCACCGCCAAAGAGGCGGATACCTTCCTGAAGAATCCCGCCCCCGATAAGCGTGCTAAACTCATTGATGACCTGGTCTTCTCACCCGGTTACTCGATGCAGATGTTCAACTGGATGGCGGACTTACTCCGCGTGAAGGACACTTTCGGCAAGGGCGTCCCTGCCTTTACGTTCGAAGACTGGCTCAAGATGCGCATCGCGGCAGATGCCCCTTGGGATAAGCTAGTCTACGAAATGCTGACGGCTGATGGTCGCCTGTGCGATAACGGTGCTACGGGTTTCATGCTCTTTGATGCCGAGATGCCGCTGGATGGCGTCTCCAACCTCATGACGACTTTCCTGGGCACAAACATGGCTTGCGCCCAGTGTCACGATCACCCGCTGGCTGAATGGAAGCAGCGCGATTTCTATCAGATGGCCGCATTCTTCGGGGCGACGAGCGGCAAGGACACCGCTATTCTGGGTGCCGTAAACAAGGCCGCCAAAGATGGCGGCCTACCTAAGGCCGCGGTAAAAAAGATCGCCGATATGAACGCCTTCCGGATGGAGGATACCAGCAAGCAGAAGCTCACCTTCCCTAAGGATTACAAATATAAGGATGCCAAGCCCAGTTCGCCCGTATCGCCGGCGCTCATCGCCTGGGAGAAAGAAGATAAGTCCCTCCCAATTTATAATGTGGCGACTAAGGATCCAACCCAACTGCGCATCCAGTTCAGCCGCTGGCTGACCAGCCCCCAGAATCCCCGCTTCGCGACCAATATCGCCAACCGCATCTGGAAGAAAGCTTTCGGCGTCGCGGTGCTCGAGCCCGTCAATGATATCGATGACTTGAAACTGGCCAGCAGTCCCGAACTCTTGGCTCATCTCACCTTCGTCATGAAGGCCGCCAAGTTCGACCTACGGGAAGTGCAGCGCGTTATTTACAACTCCAAGACTTTCCAGGCTTCGGCCAGCCCGACGCCTGATCTCGGCAAGGCGAAGTACCTCTTCCCCGGTCCCGTCGTACGTCGCTTCACCGCCGAGGAGGCCTGGGATAGTCTCATTGTGACCGCCCTGGGTGCCTATGCCGACAATGTCCTGCTGCGCCGCGGCGACGACCTCAAAGCAATGGCACTTCCTGCTGGCAAGGTAACCTTGGCGGAAGTGAAGAACGCCGTTGAGCGCACCAAGGCGGCCTTCGCTGGCTCGGCTAATGGTAAAGCCGCCGGTGGTAAGAAAGCGGCCGGAGGTTCCACACTCGGACTGGCCAATGGCTATGAGGGCGACAAGCCAGTGACACGTTTTAATATGATGTTGGCGCGGGCGAGCGAGCTACCTCAGCCATCTCCCGAAACCCACTTCCTGCGTGTTTGGGGGCAAGGTGATCGGCTCCTAGCGGATTCGGCCACGAACGACGGCAGCGTCCCGCAACTTCTTCAGATGATTAACGGTTCAGTCTCGAAGATGATTGCCGATACGCGCTCAGCGGCGGTCATGGATGCCGCTAAAGAGAAGGCGCCGGATGCCCAGATTCGCTCGCTGTATCTTTCTTATCTCTCCCGCCCGCCCACCGCCAAGGAACTCGCCACCGCCAATAAGTCCCTGAAGGACGGCATTGGCCTGACCGACTTGGCCTGGGTTCTCGCCAACACCCGCGAATTCCTCTTCGTCCAATGAGTATCCTCACCTCCGCCAGTCTCCTCCGCGATCCCGAAGATCGCCGCCGCTTCATCGAGAAGTGTGCGAAAATATCATTCGGCCTGAGCATCCTGCCGTTCTTCACGGGAATCGCGGAAGCCGCTGAGCAGGCCGGTGCCGTCGCGGCGCCCAATGCCGGCCTCCCAGGCTTCGGTAAGGCCAAGCGCGTCATCTTCTTGGAGTTGCAGGGCGGTATGTCGCACATCGACACCTTTGACCCGAAGACCGGCGACAACAAAGGTCCGGGCAAAGCGATTTCGGCTAAAGGTGATTACCAGCTGACGGAATACCTTCCGTCGATCGCCAAAATCGGCGACAAAATTACCGTCGTCCGTAATATGACGGCCAAGGTCGGCGTGCACGCTTCGGCCTCTTACCTCATGCGCACGGGCTTTGAACAACGGGGCACTTTACAGCACCCGACGCTCGGCGCGTGGGCGCAGCACTTCCTCGGAGCGAGCCATAAGACCTTGCCTTCCTCGGTGGCCGTCAATCGCTCCGCGAACCATGGGAACGGCTGGTTCCCAGCTTCGTTCTCGCCCCTGCCGATTCAGAATCCCGAGGATGGGCTACTGGACACCAAGAGCCCAGTGACTCCAGAGGTCGCAACGAAGCGTGCAGGCCTGCTCGCCCAGCTCGATTCCGGGTTTGGGGGTAAGGCGGCAGATGAAAACGTGAAGGCTTACAACGAATTCTACGACACGACCTTCCAGCTCATGAAGAGCACCGACCTTAAGGCTTTTGATCTCGCTTCCGAGCCAGCCGAAGTGCGCGCCCGCTACGGTAAGAGCAAGTTCGGACAAGGTTGTCTCTTGGCCCGCCGTCTCATTGAGAACGGCGTCCGCTTCGTCGAGGTCGCCAATGGTGGCTGGGACATGCATGCTACTTTGGGCGATCGGATGGAATCGCTCGGTGGCGACTTCGATCGCGTCTTTGCCACTTTGATTCAGGATCTTGATTCCAAGGGCTTGCTCGACACCACGTTGGTCGCGGTCACCACCGAATTCGGCCGGAAGCCTGATTTCAGTGGCGGCGGTCGCGGTCACCATCCGCTCGTCTTCTCCACCGTGCTGGCGGGCGGCGGGGTGAAGCGTGGTTTCGTGAATGGTGCCAGCGATGCCAAGGGCTACGCTCCAGATGGTGATGGGGTTTCACCTGGCAGCCTCCACGCCACGATTGCGCATGCCGCTGGCTTGCCCGTGCAGACGGATATCATCACGCCGGCGGGACGTCCGATGCAGGTCGGGAATAAGGCCAAGCCCGCCATGGGCGTCTTCATCTAAGACCCCGCCCATGGTTAGCAAAGACCCGGCCACAAGCCGGGTCTTTTGTTTTAACGCAGGAGCATCGCCAGATCGGCGGGTTGCTCAAGGTGCACGGCGTGGTCGGCTTCTTCGATGATGCTCAGTCTGGCTTTCGGCAGGTGGGCGCCCATCTCTTGGGCGAGGCGCGTAAATTTCGAATCATGTTCCCCTGTGACGATATCGATGGGCATGCGGAGCTCTTTGAGTCGATGCCAGAGCGAGGGCAGGGTGCCGGTGCCTACGTTCTCCAAACTGAGGGCGAGGGCTTCGGGTTCATTGCGGCCCCGGCGTGCTAGGATTGGAGCAAGCCTTTCCGGAGGGAGTTCGAGCAGTTTTTCAAAGAACGTCTGGTTGTGCCAGTACTTGAAGAAGGCCTCGATTCTTTGGGTGCGAATGAAGCCCGCCAGTGAGGCATCGGCGAGTTGACGTTCATCGCGTTGCTCCGGAGTGGCGAGTCCCGGGCTGGCTCCGATTAGGATTAGATGGGCGACGCGTTCGGGGTGGGTCACGGCCCAGTGGAGGGCAAGTCTTCCACCCAGCGAATAGCCGAGGAGGGTGATCTGTCGGGCGTTACCAGCGGCTAAGTCAATGGCAGCCAGGTGGGCGGCCATTGAAAAGTCACTCGGGCGGCGTTGGGTGGAGAGTTTGCCGTGGCCGGGTAGGTCGATGGCGCGGAGCTCGTCTTCTGAGCGGAGGTGTTGGCGCAGGGGCTCGAAGTCCTCCGCTGAGCCTGTAAATCCGTGAATGGCGATAATGGCAGCCATCGGTTAGCGCTTGAGGCCTAGGGCGCAGGCCACTGGGGCGGCTTGGGGGTGATTTGCGGGGAGTAAGGCGAATTCCTGCCTGGCCTGGCCTGCAACGTGGTAGGAGATGTCTTTAAGGGGGTATCTGGACGTTGTCCAGGGGCTGCGGCCAGCCAGACCGCCCAGAAAGGGCAGGGAAAGGAGGCAATGAGGCCAGATCATCGGGGGAGGGATAAGCCAGCCGGCGATATAGGTCAGTAAAATTGAGGGAACATTGTCCGCCGAAGGGGGTATTAACCTTACCCCAATTTAATGCCTGGAATCCGCGTCAAGCCATGGAACCGTGTGGACGGCCCTATCTACAGCCTTGCGACCACCGCAAATGGTAAGGGGAATTTTAACATCTGCAGTTACGTGACGCCGATTAGTCTAAAGCCGAAGCGTTTCATCATTGGGGTTTATAAGGACACGAAGACGCTCGCTAATCTTGAGGCTAATCCCGTCGGCTTGTTGAACTACATGGCGAAAGATCAGGCCAACCACATCAAACTCCTTGGCAAGAAGTCTGGAAATTCCACGGACAAGATTGCGCAGCTCGGCGATCAGATTGAACACGTGGGCGATGGGCTTTATTTTCTGAAGGGCGCGATTGCCACGCTCCGCCTCCGTTTCGCAGAACGCATGGATTGCGGCGATCATTGGGCTTGGTTGGCCAACGTTGATTCCTATGAGAATCTCCGCGAAGCCCCTCCGCTCACGCTCGACGAGCTGAAGCGATTGAAGCTGATTTTGGCCTAAGCGTTCAGCTGGCGGGCTGGCACGTGTGCGAGGTGATATGGCGTAATAAAGGACGCCAAGCCGTGGCGTCCTTGCCTCTGGGCACCGCTTACTTCTTTTTCGAGGCCTTCTTCGGCTTAACCTCTTCCCGGTCAGGGATGAGGTAGGTCTGGCTGCGAATCAGTCGTTCGTAAAGATCTACCATGGCGACGCCTTCGCGGGGGCGGACTGAGTCTGCCTTGGTGGCGCGATCCACTTGTCTCTTCAGCATGCGGCAGAGGTCCTCAGCGTTATACTGAATCATGCCCAAGATGCGCTCGACGGAGTATCCCGGGATGCTTTCTTCAATGTAGAAGCCGTCTTCTTCATCATCTTCAAGGAAGACGTGGGCCTCGTTGACGCGGCCGAAGAGGTTGTGAAGGTCACCCATGATGTCCTGGTAGGCGCCGACCATGAAGGCGCCGATGTAGTAAGGCTGGCCTTCCTTGAGCGGGTGGAGCGAGAGGGTCTTCCGGACGTCTTCTAGGTCGATGAAGTCGTCGACCTTGCCGTCGGAGTCGCAAGTGATGTCGACGAGGGTCGCCTGGACGGTTGGGCGTTCGTTGAGGCGATGAATCGGAGCAATGGGGAACAACTGATCAAGGGCCCAATGATCGAGGAGGGATTGGAAGACCGAGAAATTGCAGACGTATTGCTCGGCTAACATCGAGTCGAGTCGGGCGAGTTCGTCGGGGATGTCGGAAATATCTTTAAGGTCCTGACGAATCTGGCGGCAGATATCCCAGAAGAGACGATCAGCGTGGGCGCGTTCTTCTAAGCGGAGATGACCGAGGCTGAAGCGAGCATGGGCTTCTTCGCGTTTCTCCTTCGCGTCGTGGTACCGTTCGAGCGGGTCATACTTCCGCTTATTTTTACGGATGGCCTCCAGCTCGCGCACGAGCTGGTGGAGTTTACCCTTTGGCGGCTGGACGGTGAGTTCGTCGCGGGTAATGCGGTCGACGGCTTCGAAGATGAGAATCGAGTGCGGGGCGACGAGGGCTCGGCCGGATTCCGAGACGATATCAGGCAGGGGGACGCCGCTTTCTTCGCAGATTTGCTTCACGTTGGCGACCACGTCGCGGGCGTAGCCTTCCATGCTGTAATTCATGGAAGATTCGTAGGCGGAGCGGCTGCCGTCGTAGTCGATACCTAGGCCGCCACCGACATCGAGTAGGCCCATGGGGAAGCCCATGCGCTTCAGTTCGCAGTAGAAGCGGGTGGCTTCGACCACGGCCTTCTTGATGGTGCCGATATTCGGCACTTGGGAGCCGATGTGAAAGTGAACGAGGCGCAGGGCATCCTTCATCTTCGCCTTGGCGAGGCGCTGGGAGACTTCGACGATCTCGGAGGCTGTTAGGCCAAACTTGGCATTCTCACCGGTGCTGTCCGCCCACTTGCCTTCGCCGGCGGTGGTGAGCTTAACGCGCAGTCCGATGTGGGGCTGGACGCCCATGCGGCGCGCGATGCGGATGATGGCATCGATTTCCGAAAGCTGCTCGACGACGATGATGGTCTGTTTGCCGAGGCGGCGACCCATGAGCGCGAGCTCGATGTATTCTTCGTCTTTGTATCCGTTACAAATCAGGAGGGCCTTACGGTTCTCAAGGAGGGCCAGGGCGATAATCAGTTCGGGCTTGGAGCCGGCTTCGAGGCCGAAATCATATTCTTCACCGGCATCGAGGATTTCTTCGACCACTTCGCGCAGCTGGTTGACCTTGATCGGGAAGACGCCCCGGTAGCGGCCGGAGTAATCCTCTTCTTCGATAGCTCGGCGGAAGGCTTCGTTGATCTGGGTGACGCGATGGCGGAGGAGATCCTGCACGCGGATCGTCAGGGGCGGCTTCAGGCCAGAGGCCTCAACCTCTTTGACGATGTCGGAGATGCGGATCTTCCGGTGGTCGCCCTTAGGGTGCACGCAGAGATTTCCCTGCGGATCGACGGAGAAGTTGTTACCTCCCCAGCGTTTAAAGCCGTAATAATCTTCGGCGTCTTTAGTAGTCCAGGGCTGCGGTTTGCTCACGTCGGTAGGGAGGTGGACTTTTTATCCTCCGGGGGGAAGCGCAAGGGGAAATCGCACCCCTGCGCCTGCCTTACGGCTCGACCCGGTGGCATGGGGTGTTTGTCTTTCACCATGTCTGCCGAACCAGTCATCCGGGCGACGATCGCGTTACGAAAAGCCCTTGCCGGGCTCTCGTTTCCTTCGCCCGCTGACTTTGTCTACCGCCCGCTGGACTATGCCTGGGCGGGCCACGAGGCCTACTTGCGACGGTACGCGGCAGCTGGACCTCGCAAGGTTCTCTTCTTGGGGATGAATCCTGGCCCGTTTGGGATGGCCCAGACGGGGGTGCCTTTCGGTGAAATTGCTGCCGTCCGCGATTGGATGGGCATCGAGTTGCCCATCGGACGTCCAGAGGTCGAGCACCCGGGCAAGAAGGTCGCCGGGTTTGCCTGCCATCGCTCCGAAGTCAGCGGGCGTCGTCTGTGGGCGCTTTGCCAGGAGCGCTTCGGCTCAGCCGATAAATTCTTCGCGGAGCACCTCGTGCACAATTACTGCCCGTTGCTCTTTCTCGAAAACACTAAGCAGGGTCGCAATGTGATCCCCGAGGAGCTTCCGGCCGATTCAATGGCTCCCGTGAATGCCGAGTGCGATCGTCTCTTGCGCGTCATGGTGGAAACCTTGGGTGTGACGACGGTGGTTGGAGTGGGGGGGTATGCTGAGACCCGGGCCCGTGAAGCCTTGGATGGATTATTGGTGAAGTTCGCCAAGGTACCGCACCCCAGTCCGGCCAACCCAGTGGCGAATCGCGGTTGGTCCGCCGCCGCGACCAAGGCGCTCGTCGAACAAGGAGTCTGGGCTTAATATGGGACTCATCGAAGAAATCTTGGTTCGCCCGAAATTACGCCAGAAGCTCTGGCAGTGGTGGTACCCGTTTTTCACGCGTCGGGTTCGGGCACAGGGCATCAGTTTCCTGAACTATTCATTCGAGGCTGAAGGTGAGGCCCGACTTGAGTTGAGACCTGAGGACGAAGCCGACCGGCCAAACATTCAGCTCTATCACCATGTCTTGGGCGGAGTTGATTTGCGGGGTAAGCGGGTGCTAGAGGTGAGTTGTGGCCATGGCGGCGGTGCTTCCTATTTCGCCCGTTATCTTGGTCCCGCCGAATATATCGGGCTCGATTTGAATCCCGAAGCCATTCGCTATTGTCAGGATAAACATCGAAGCGAGGGGCTGCATTTCATGGTGGGGGATGCCCAGTCACTCCCTTTTCCCGAAGCTTCTTTCGACGTCGTTATCAACGTGGAGGCTTCACATTGCTACCCAGATTTCCCCGGCTTCGTGGGTCAGGTCGCCCGGGTCTTGAGATCCGGAGGATGGTTCTGCCATGCGGATATGCGCTACCCCAATGGGCTGGCTGAATGGGTCGATGCGTTGGCCCGGCATCCCCAAATGCGCTTAGATCAAATGCGCTTAATCAATCCCGAGGTCATGCGCGGCATGGAATTAAATACGCCGCGATATGAAGCGATGGTAAGGCGGGCGTTGCCGCGTTTTCTGCACGGAGTGGCGATGGACTTTGCGGGCGTGAAGGGATCGCGACTTTACCGCGATGCGGCTTCCGGGGAGATGACTTATCGGTCCTTCAGGCTACAGCGTCGTCACGCTTGAGGTTGCTTCCGGGTGGGGTTGGCTCACGCTAACGCCGCACCCATGAGAAATCTCTTAGGCCTATTTTTGACCTGTTTGGCTGCCATTGCGGCCGATCGTCCCAATGTTATTTTCATTTTGAGTGACGACCAGGGTTACGGCGATCTCAGCGCCCATGGTAACCCGATTTTAAAGACTCCCAACCTCGATAAGCTACGGTCTCAAAGCGTCCGCTTTACCGACTTTCAAGTCTCACCCACTTGTTCGCCGACGCGCAGCGCTTTGCTGACGGGTCGCCATGAATTTAAGAACGGAGTCACCCACACGATTCTCGAGCGCGAGCGGATGGCCTTGGGGGCGGCGACTTTACCTCAGCAGTTGCAGAAGGCAGGTTACCGCACGGGGATTTTCGGGAAGTGGCACCTAGGGGACGAGGCTGAGTATCAGCCGAACAAGCGTGGGTTCGACGAAGTTTACATCCATGGTGCCGGCGGTATTGGTCAGAGTTACCCTGGGAGCTGTGGCGATGTACCAGGCAATTCTTACTTCAGCCCGACGCTCCTCCATAACGGCAGGTTCGAGAAAACCGCCGGCTACTGCACCGACATGTTCTTCGGTCAGGCCACGAAATGGATTGAAGGCGAGGTCGCAGCTAAGCGGCCTTTCTACGCATACATCGCAACTAACGTGCCGCACTCCCCTTATAATGCGCGGCCCGCGGATGCTGCACTCTACGAGGGGAAGGGGCTGGGTACCGACGTGGAAAACTTCTTCGGGATGATTCATAACCTCGACCTGAACGTCGGCCTGCTGATGGCCAAAATCGAAGCGATGGGCATCGCCCAAGACACCTTGGTGGTCTTCATGAACGACAATGGCGGCACGGCGGGCGTACCGATTTTTAATGCGGGCATGCGCGGTCCGAAGGGTACGCCCTACATGGGGGGCATTCGGGCGATGTCCTTCTGGCGCTGGCCGGGACATTTCCAACCGGCTGATGTCAAAGCGCTCGCCGCTCACATTGACTTTACACCTACGGTACTTGAGCTCACCGGTACTCCAGCCTCGGAGCAAATGAGGGCTCAGATGGAAGGTCGGAGTTTGGCGCCGCTGCTGCGTGCTAAGGTCGGTGAGGATATTGCCTGGCCAGACCGGACGCTTTTCACCCACGTAGGTCGCTGGGGTGGTATGGTCAAGGGGGTCGACCCCGAAGTCGGAAAGTATTCCCAGACGAGCGTCCGGACCGCCCAGTGGCATCTCGTTTCGATGGGTAAGAGCAAGGCGTCGAAGAAAGCTCAGCGCGTGCCAGCTGATTTTCCTCCAGCCACGCCTAATTGGCAGCTTTTTGATCTTAGTAAGGATTATGGCGAAACCACCGATGTTGCCGCGCAACATCCGGAAGTCGTCGCCGACCTGATTGCCAAGCATGATGCCTGGTGGAAGGAATGTCGCCCCCTAATGGTCAACGAGAATGCCCCTGGCCCTGCCGAGAATCCATTCAAGGTGATGTATCGGGAGCAGGCCGGTAAGTAACGCCGGCTACCCAGCGGGCTAGGCCATCAATTGCTT
>CAIKRN010000088.1 GCA_903829855.1 uncultured Opitutia bacterium | reverse complement strand
GCGACGCGCAGGGCGCCGCGGGGCACGACGGCGGCGGTGGCATACGGATTGCCACGCACATAGATGGGCATGTCGCCGGGCTTCTCGCCGTCTTGCATGGCGAAGGCTTTCGGTGCCTTCGATTTGAAGAACTCGGCATGCTGGATTTCGTCGGTCTTCCGTCTCATTAGGCCCGTGAGCTCGTCGCGCCTCTTGGTCAGGACCTCTTTTTCCGGTGAAGCTTTAATGGTAGGTGACGGCGTGGCGGCTGCCGTGGCCGGCTTATCGTTAGGCGCGGCGGGCTTCGCCTTCGCGGCTTTCTCCATGACATCGAGTTTGGCGACGATGGATTTATTTTCCTCGGATAACTTAGCCTGTTCGGCTTTGAGTGCGGCGATCATGGCCGCGTGGTCCATCTCGGCTTTCTGCCGCGCCGTGAGTTGTGCGGGTGTCTCCGGCAGCGGGATGCTGCGGATGGTGCTCCAGACGCCAAACCCGGTCATTTTCCCGGAGGAAGGGGAACTGCGTAAGATGCCGGCCATGCCGTAGTAGTCTTCGAGGGCAATTGGGTCGAACTTGTGATCGTGGCAGCGAGCACACCCCATGGTCATGCCGAGGAACGTCCCGCCAATCTTGATGAGCTGGGTGTCGATGTGATCCGTCTCCATCTTGGCTTTATCGGGATTAACAATCTCGAGGTCCCCGACCATCAGGAAACCCGTGGCGACGAGCTGTGAGGCGCGTTGTTCCGGTGAAGAAGAGGGCATCAGGTCGCCGGCGAGCTGCTCCTTGATGAACTGATCGAATGGCTTGTCCTGGTTGAAGGCCTGGATGAGGTAATCACGATAGCGCCAAGCGTGTTCCGCAAAGACTTCGTTGGACGTGCCAATCATGTCAGCGTAGCCCGTGAGATCCAGCCAGTGGCGCGCCCAGCGTTCACCGTAGGCGGGCGAGGCGAGCAGGCGGTCGACGACCTTGGCGTAGGCTGCGTCGGACTTGTCGTTAGAAAAGGCAACGACCTCTTCGGCGGAGGCGGGGAGTCCCGTGAGGTCGAGGCTGACGCGCCGAATCCAGGTGTGGCGGTCGGCGTCGCCGGCGGGCTTGAGGCCTTGGGCTTCTTGTTTTGCGAGAAGGAAGCGATCAATCGGATCCTTCGGCCAGGTGGCGTCTTTGACGGTTGGGGCGGCCGGATTCGTGACCGGTTGGAAGGCCCAGAACTTGCGTCCTTCCGCGAGATCGATGGTGCGTTTGGGCTTGGCGGCCTGGGCGGTTTCGCCGGTGCGTGTATCGGGCGCGCCCCGCTTTACCCATTCCTCAAGGATGGCCACTTCGTCCGCTGGCAGCCGGCTTTTGGGCGGCATGGCGAAGTCGGCGTCAAGGTAGCGCACGGCCTTGATGACGAGGCTTTTGGCGAGGTCGCCCGGGACGATGGCCGGGCCATTGTCGCCGCCATGCTGCCAGCCGGTGCGAGAATCAAGGGCAAGTCCGCCCTTGGTCTTTTTCTCTAGGGAGTGACATTCGTAACAACGCTTCATCAACAACGGGCGCACCTTCGACTCGAAAAATAATTCGTCATCGCCCGCGGCCAGAAGGGCCAGCGGTGCAAGCAGAAGGGCGGTGATGGGGTGGAAGCGAAGCATGCGTATTTAATTTGCCCAGGTCATATTAAAGAGAACGTGTTCCATCATCACTTGGGTGGCTTCGGCCGGCGTCCCGGAGGAGAGTGCTTTGAGTAACTTGCGGTGGGAGGGGATGGTGTCGGTTTCGGGGCGATAGTCTTCCTTGGCCTGTCGTTTAAAGATCTCGACGAGGTAGGCCTCATATTGCCAGCGGAGCGGTTCCCAGAGTTGCAGTAGCCGGGTGTTGCCGCTGCGGAGCATGACGTGATGATGTAGATCGATATCGAGACGGGAGAGTTCGGCGAGCGATTGAACGTTTGCTTGTGCGTCGATATTACGTGCGATGAGGGCGGTGTCTGCTGCCGTCCAATTGCGATTGGCCAGTCCGGCGGCCATGCTTTCGAGCGCAGCGCGTGCTTCCATGATTTCGCGGATATCTTTAGCCTCAATGGTGCGCACGCGCGTGCGGCCAGTCTTCTCGAAGCTGACGAGGCCTTCGCGCTCCAGGGCAATTAAGGCTTCCCGGACGGGTGCTCGGCTGGTGTGGAAGTGCTCGGCGAGGACTGGTTCAGCCAGTGCCGAGCCTTGCGGGTAGTGGCCGCTGACGATTTCCTTGCGGAGGCGCAGGTGCACGGTCGTCGCGCGGTTACTCCTCGAGGCGCGAGGGGAGGGATTGGCGTGGGGTGAAGCCATAGGTTTAAAGTGTCGACACTTCTGATGCCGACAAGTCCGGAAGCATGAAGTTCCGAATCTTTTCCCGTCCAATGGCTGACTAGGTAAAACTCCTCAGACCCTCTCGAGTTTGATCGGGTAGGTCTTGCCCGAGGCGAACTGGGCTACGATCAGGCTGCCGTCGGGATTGGCGATGACGTCGTGAGGGTGCAGGAAGACGTCGGCGGTGTGCTTCATCGGCTGGAGCTTGCCGGCAGCGTCGTAAACGGGGGCTGAGCCGGCGATGTTCGAGACGACCCGGAGGTTCTGGTCGAGGATGGAGAGGAAGCCGCGGCTGTTACGATCCTTGGGCCAGTTGTCGGCGAGGTGGGCCACGACGTAGTGCTGGCCCATGCGGCGAATCTGGCGGGGGTTGCCGCCAGGGAGGTCGGTCTGGGCGAGCTTCTTGCCGTCGAGGTCGAGGCGCAGGAGGTACTGCTGATCGCTCATTGCGATGAGCATCGTCTCGGTCTGGTCGGCCGCCGTGTCGATCATGCCGCCGTGCGGGCCCCAGTGGACAATCCCACCTTCGGCTCCGCCGAGGAGGCGCTTGAAGGTCCCGTCCGCGGCGTAGTGCAGGATATAGTCCTTGCCGTAGCCATCTAGGACGTAGAACTCGCCGTCGGCGCGGTGAAGCGTCCAAGAGGGACGATAGTCGGTCTCCTTGGCGTACTTGCCCGTATTGGCAGGGAGGTGCCATTCGCCGAGCTGTTCGCCGAAGGTCGTGAATTTGCATACCGTATGCAGATTGAGGTCGGTGATGAAGAGGGCGGATTTATTACGATGCAGGGCGAGCGAGAGCCCGTGGGCACCGGGAAATTTCGGCCCCGTCCACTTGTGCACCAGCTTGCCAGCATCGTCGTAGAACAGGACGTTGTTGGCGACGTGGTTGGTCAGGAGTACGATGTGTCCATCGGCCGTTCGGGCGAGGCCGTGGCAATCATTGACCGGCGTCTTTTCGTCGAGCACGCCCCAGCCGGGAACGACGCGATACTTGAAATCGCCTTGGCCGATGACTTCAGGCGACGAAGCCTGCGCAAAGGATCGTCCGATCGCGCCATACCATGCCCCGGCGAGCAGTGCGTTCTTCAGGAGGGCGCGGCGGGTGATCATGGGGTAAATTCGAGTAAGACGACCGACTGGCGGGGGAGTTTGATATTCATCTTCACCGAATCGGGTTCGGTGGTCAGCTGTGGCGAGTCCGCTTCAGTAGTGGCCGCGGCGATCTGGAGTTGTTTGATTTCTTCGGCGGAAGGCGCCTTCGGTGAGCCCATGGCCAGCCACGTCTTGAAGGGGTTGCCGTGCTCTCCGTCGACGCGGTGCTGTCGGCAGAGTTTAGCCGTCTTGCCGTTCAATTGACCGAGCGTCAGGGTAATATCCGCTTCGGGTCCCGGGATGTTGTCATCGTGGTAATGCCAGAGTAGCACAATGACCTTTTCCCCATCTCGTGAGGCGAAAGCGCCAATGTCTGGCTGACCACGTACGCCCTTGGCGATAATCTCATCGAGCGAAAGTTGCCGATCGGATTGTGCGGCGATACGCTCACCGCGGAGTTGATCGAACATGCGGAACGCATGGCGCACCGGCAGGTCTATACCTCGGGTGACGAGTTGACGTTGCCCCGAGAACCACGGGGCGTGCTCGAATTGAAAAGACCACGTGACGGCACCGCTCAGGTTGACCTGTCGGCGGGTCGCGAGGTCGGATTTACGGAGGAAACTGGCCGCGGTGTAGCTGGCGTACTGCGGGTGATTACGGTAAACCAGTTCTGGCTTGATGAGGGCGGCACCCCCGTCGGGGTCGCTTTCGCCGATGATAATCGGCTTGTCCTTGAGGCCCGGGTGACGGGCAATCATCGCGAAGGATTGATCGATGTCGCGTAGCTGGGCCTGGAGGCCAAGAAGTGCCCGGCCATCCACGATCTGCGGTTTGCCCTTGGCGTGGAAGCCGATGAAATCCAGCGGCGAGCCGGTGCGCCCAGTTGCGTAGTTGGTTCCCTTGAGGCAGTGGTCAAAAAACTTCTGAGCGAAACCATCGGGCAGGCCCCCCGAGGTGTGCGGTCCGCCGATCATCGCCTCAGGGAGGGCGCGGCGGATGCCATCCGCGGCGAAGTCATAGAGCTTGAGGAACTCGTCAGTCGTGCCCACCCAGAAGCCGTAGTTAGGCTCGTTCCAGGGTTGCCAGTGCCAGGTGGCGACTTCCGCGCGTCCGTAGCGCTCCACGCAGTGCTTCGCCCAAGCATGACAAAGGTCTCCCCACTTCTGGTAGTCCTTGGGGGGATAACTGAACGCGCCCCCGAACCAAATCATATCGGATGGCTTCGGGTTGCGCGGGTATTTGTCCGGTTTCGAGCTCAGGGCTTCGGGCATGAAGCCCAATTCCATCAGCGGCTTAATCCCGAGTTTAACCCAAGTGTCCACGATGCGATCAGCGATGGTGAAGTCATAGATGGGTCGGCCCTGAGCGTCTTCGCGATAGATGCCGGTGGAGCCCCACTTCAGCGCAGGGGAGCCGTCGCCGGACGTGAACATATTATGCGTCCGAACATGCACCGCGGTGGGTCCCATTTTTGACAGCGACGTCAGAAGGGCCTGACCGTTGGGGAGGTAAGTATAATTGATTTCATCGTAACCAAACCAATTCCAGATTGGGATGACGGGCCCCAGGGTCTGCGAAGGGGTGACGACGATGCGTACGGGGATCGCGGCATCGGCTGCCCGGAGCGTCAGCGGCGCAAGCATCCCCGCGATGAGGAGGGGAAGGGCGTGCTTCAGGAGCGACCGGCGGCTGATGGTCATGGGCTTACTTCTTCCAGGCGCGGAGGCGATGGTTCTCGGAATCGCCGACGAAGACCGTGCCATCTTGGTCGACAAAGACGCCGTGCGGGCGGGCGAGTTGACACTTCAGCGGATCGCCGTCGGGTCCGTCGCCTTTCTTGCCCGTCCCAATCATCAATTCGAGGTTGCCGGTTTTCATATTCACCATGCGGATCGAGTGGGATTCCGTGTCGGCGATCCAAGCATTGCCAGCAGCGTCAAACGCCACGCCCTTGGGGCCGCTGAGGGTGGCTTCCTTGGCTGGGCCACCGTTGCCGGTGAAGCCAGCTTTGCCATTGCCAGCGATGATGGAGATCTTGTCGGCTTTGAGGTCGAGCTTCAGGACCTGATTGCCTTCGCGGGTGCAGACCCAGAGGTTGCCCGCCGCGTCGAAGTCGATGGAGCGCGGGCCTTTGAGGGGCGTACCTTTGACGGCGGCGCCGTCGGGCGTGGCGCCGGATTTCCCGGTACCGGCGATGGTCGTGATGATATGCGACTTCATATCGACCTTACGAATGACGTTATTGCCGATGTCGCAGATGAAGAGGTCGCCGTTCGCATCGAATTGTAGGCTATGTGGATTGCGCAGCTGTGCTTGGTCAGCGGGTCCGCCGTCACCGGAGTAGCCGGGCTTACCTGTGCCGACGACGGTCGTGATGATGCCCGTCTTCACATCGATTTTGCGGATGACGTTGTTCATCATGTCGACGATGAAAAGGTTGCCGCGTTTCGGACCGAAACGGAGTTCGTGGGGCAGGTTAAAGGTCGCTTCGATAGCGGGACCGCCGTCGCCTGAGTAACCCGACTTGCCCGTGCCGGCGACCAGGTGAATCTTGCCGTCAGGCGTCACCTTGCGGATGCGCTGGCCAGTGTATTCGCAAAACCAGATCGCGCCGTCCGGGCCGCGCGTCACGCCGAAGGGATTGTCCAACTTCGCTTCGGTAGCTGGTTCGTTGTCACCCTCACCCGAGTAACCCTTCTTGCCGTTGCCGGCGAAGGTCGAGACAGACGCAGCGGAAAGGGAGATTGCTGCGAGGAGGGGGAGGAGGCGGAGGAGCATGTCGCTAAGGGGTAGGGGTCGGGGTAGGAATATACTAGGTGCAAAGGTGCAAAAGTGCAAAGGTGGTTTTTGTGAGAGTATAGAGTATCGAGTATGGAGTATGGTGACGGTGAGAGCTGGGTAGGGTCGGGATCGCGTCAGGACATCGTTACACCTTCCCGCTTCAGGTGGCGGGTGGCAGCCGCGGGTGGCAGGTGGCTGGATTGATGGGCGCTCAAGGGGAAGCCGGAGACCGGATGATGAGCTGGGGTTATTTACCTCAGCATTTTTTCCTGTTTCCGGTCTCCCATTGAGTCCTATATTTCCTAACCGCTAATACCAGTCACGGGTGGGGTTGAGCGCCCTTACTCAATCGCGGCTGACCAAGGCTGGGCAGCCCACCCTAGGGGATGTCGCTGAGGCTTGGCCCTCAGGTCTGATAACTTGAAGCCTGTGTGAGGCCCTCTGCAATTCGGGTATGCATTTCCTATACGTCGATGAGAGCGGGGACGTGGGGTCTAAGTCGGGGTCTAGCAGCCACTTTATTCTTTGTGGCATATTGGTGCATCACGCGGATTGGCATCGGGTGCGAAATGAAGCCAGGCAGATGCGCACGCGTTTATGCAGTAACTTCGGCTTCCCCGAAGCCGCCGAAATCCATGCGTCGGAACTGTTGAGCCGGACGGACAGGCATTTCAGCCTCAGCAGACGCATGCGGCTCCGGTGTGCCGCCCATGTTCTCGGCTTCATTGAGGTAAGACCTGCCATTCGGCGATTTCGCACGGTCATTGATAAGGATAAGACAGGCGATGATTGCTACTTGAAGGCATGGACGGGCCTGCTTTCTAAGGTCGTTACTGAAATTAAAACATTACGGCATGACCATTGCTCTTCTCCGGGCCTAGTCATCGTCTGCGACGACCATCGTACGGCTCCTCGACTAAAGATAATGAAGCTCGTCGATCCGTTGTCTCGGCTTGAAGGATTGCTTGTCGATTTGCCGTTTGGGCTAGCCTCTCAGGATAGTCAGATGCTGCAGCTGGCTGATCTCTTGGCGTATCTCTCGAAGCAGGTGGTGGCACCATCAGGCTTGTTCGTATCCGGTGCGGAAATCCTTCTCTTGGAGCGATGCGAGCGCATCTTCCTGTCGGCAGGAGAAGGGTAAACGAAAAGAGGGCGCTTTCGCGCCCTCCTGATGGAGATATCTCGGCTGAACAAGTCAGCCTACACACCTAACTTGATATTCATGCGGAGTGATTGGGATGCAACCTGAAAAAGCCCCTAGGCTGATACAACGTCGTAGAGGTGTGCCCGGATTGCGGCTGACCAAGGGTGGTCAGCCCTACCTCATCACCGACCAGCGAACCGCGTTTTCCACGACCTTGATATTCTCCGCCTGTTTATAGATTGGGTAAGTTTCGTGCCCGGGGCGGTAATAGAAGACTTTGCCGGCGCCGACCTGCCAGGCCATGCCGCTACGGAAATATTCACCTTTGTCCCAGCGCTCTTCGAAAACTACAGCGTCCGGTGCGGGCACATGGAACGGCTCGTTGTACATCTCCGTCTGAGGGATGTCCCACTTCGCGGGTAGCCCCGCAGCAATCGGGTGATTCGCGGAGACGGTCGTCATGTGTCCGGGTTTAGCGTCGGCGCGATAGCCTGGGAAAACGCACTGGGGCAGGGTGAGCGTGTAGGTATTTCCGTCACGTTTCACGTTAGGCGTCAGCGGAGCGCCATTTTTCACGCCTTTGTAGTAAGGGGCTTCATTGACGAAGACCCATTTTGCCGCGGCGCGTTCTTCGGTGGAGAGCTGTTTCAGGGCGTCATCCTTCGAGCGTTCCTGCATCAGGCGGACGAACGGCTTGGCCCAGTGGGCGGAGTGGAGGGCAATAAGGTTCAGTTTGCCGGCCTGCACGCGACGTACGACCGCTTCGACGCGGGCATCATCTTGTTCCTTGACCTTGCGGTGGCTCCAGAAGACCAGTACATCCGCCTGATCGAGTGCGGCATCGCTGAGGCCTTGCTCAGGATCAGCGAGGCGGGCGGACTTCACGGCAAGGTCCTTGTTCTTCGCGAGTTCGCCCGCCAACGTCTCGCCGAGGAATTTATCCCCGTAGCCCACCGACTGTTGGGGCTGTTGCTCGTCCCAGACGAGGACGCGGATCGGCTTAGGCTCGGCCGCGATGGCAAAGAGCGGAAGGAGGGCGAGAAGAAGGCGCATGGGGTGGGAAGATGATAGATGGCAGAGGGATAAAGGATGGGGGATGGACGATACTTTGAAAGAAAAGATAAATGAGGGGAGATGAGGGAATGGTTAAGGGTTAGTTGTTCTTGGTTCCTTGTTCTTCGTTTATGCCAGCAGATCCCCGTCGCCTGCGGCGCCCTTACTTCTTGGCTGCGGGCGTGGAATGCCGTCAGCGGGTTTGGCGGATTTTATCGAGCAACACCGCACCGAGGATCACGAGACCGAGGACTACCTTCTGGGTGTAACTCTCGACGTTGGTGAGGTTCATGCCATTTTGAATCACTGCAATGGTGAAGGCCCCCGTTAGGGTGCCGATCATCTTGCCTTCGCCGCCACTGAGGCTCGTGCCGCCCACCACGACGGCGGCGATGACGAAGAGTTCATACATGTTACCGTAGGTCGCCGAGCCACTCTTAAGTTGCGAGGCCATGATGACCCCGCCGAGTCCGGCGAGCAGGCCACTGGCGATGTAAGCAAACATGAGCACGCGCTTCACGGGGACGCCCGAAAGTCGGGCGGACTCGCTGTTGCCGCCGACCGCGTAAAGGTAGCGCCCTAGCTTGGTCCGCGACATAAGCACGTGGGCCAGAGCGTAGAGTACAATCATGAGGACGACCGCATTAGGTAGGCTGAATATGTCCGCGCCTCGACCAAGCCAGACGAAGGAGTCCGGGATTTGATAAATGGCTTCACCCTTGGCGAGGGTGTAGGCTAGGCCGCTCCCGACGAGCATCATGGCCAGGGTGACGATGAAGGGCGGGATGGTGAACCGGGTAATCATGGCGCCCGAAAACGCCCCCACGAGCCCGCAGGCGATGATGGCTGCGATACAGGCAAGTAGCATTCCTCCGAGGGAGGCTTCCAGCCCGCCCGCATAGTCTCGGATGAATCTCGTGGCGAGCACCGCCGACAGTGCCAGAAGGCTGCCAACCGATAGGTCGATGCCGCCGGTGATGATGACCATCGTCATCCCGATGGCGACAATGGCGATCACGGCGATTTGGTTCGCGATGTTCATCAAGTTCTCGGACTTGAGGAAATTCGGCCAGCGATAGCTGGGCGGCAGGATGACACGCGGATTTCCCAGTGCCGGGAAGTCGGTCTTTAAATCGGCAAAGACGAGCCAAGCCCCCGTGACCTGCGTGCAAGCGATGGCGTCGACCTTGCCACCGTCGGTGGTGATTTTAACTAGGGCATCGCGGGCCTCCTTAGGTCCGCCTTTTACAGTGGCGACGATGCGGGCGCCGGCGGCGTTCAGGCCGTTCGTCATGCCTGCTACAAAAGCTTCGTCGTCGGGTTGTTCGCTGGCGACGATGAGCACGCGGGCTTGCGGACCTAATTGCTGAACGATGCTGTCAGCGACCTGTTTGGCAGCGGCCGCACCTTTAGGCGTCTGGTCGCTGTAGGTCGTTACGCTGAAAAAGGCGCACAGGAGACCGAGCACAATGAGCATGCCGTAGTCGGTGAGAAGGCGGGTGAGTTTCATAAGGTCAAAAAGCTTAGGCGTGGGCGAGGGACATGACTTGTTCCTGGGTGGCGTGGCGGGCGTCAGTGATTTCGCCCGTTACGCGGCCTTCGTGCATAACTAGGATGCGGTCGGCCATGCCGAGCACTTCGGGGAGTTCGGAGCTAATCATTACGATAGATTTACCCGCCGCCACGAGGGCGTTCATCAGCAAGTAGATTTCAAACTTCGCCCCGACATCGATGCCGCGCGTGGGTTCGTCGAAGATCAAGACTTCGGAGTTACGGGCCAGCCATTTGGCCAGCACGACCTTCTGCTGGTTTCCGCCGGAAAGATTCCCCGCACGTTGTTCCTGGTCCGATACCTTGATTGTGAGCTGTTCGACATAGCCGGCGAATTCCTTGCGCTCCTGCGTCAGTTGCACGAAGCCTCGGTGGGAGAGGCGTTCGAGGTTAGGCAGGCCAAAGTTCTCGCGGACGGAATGCCCCAGGACGAGTCCTTGTAATTTGCGGTCTTCGGTCAGTAATCCAAGGCCAGCTTGGATGGCGTCTCGAGGGGAATTAATCGCGAGCAGTTTGCCATCGAGGCGAATTTCACCCGATTCACGTCGATCAGCCCCAAAGATGAGCCGGACTGTTTCCGTGCGACCGGCGCCGACGAGGCCCGTGAGAGCCAGAATTTCACCGCGATGGACGGTGAAGGAGACGTCCTGCACGGCGCGACCACGTGTCAAGTGGGAGACTTCCAGTCGAGGTGGGCCGACGGCCGAGGCCCGGGAGGGGAATTCATCCTTCAGTTCGCGGCCGACCATCATCTCGATCATCTCGTTACGGGTGATCTGGTTGGTCGGGCGCTCGCCGACGTTGATGCCGTCGCGCAAGACGACCACGCGGTCGGTGATGGCGAAGATTTCGTCCAGTCGATGGCTGACGTAGATGATGCCGATACCTTGGCGCTTCAACTCGCGGATGATGACGAAGAGGCGTTCTACTTCATGGGAAGTGAGGGCGGCACTAGGCTCGTCCATCACAATGATACGGGCATCAAAGGCGAGAGCCTTGGCGATTTCGACCAGCTGTTGCTGAGCCGTGGTGAGTCGCCGGCAGGGGAGGTCGAGGTCGATCTCCACCCCCAGCCGTTGGAAGAGGGCGGTGGCACGTTCACGTTCTTGCGCCTGCGCGACGAAGCCCGCCCTGGTTACCTCTTGCCCGAGAAAGATATTTTCGGTAGCCGTGAGGCCCGGGACTAAGTTGAATTCCTGATAGATGACCGCCACGCCCGCCCGACGTGAATCCTGTGGGGAGTAAAAAGGTGTCACCTGACCATCAATAGTGATCGTGCCTTCGTCTGCCTGGTGGGCCCCTCCGAGTACTTTCATGAGCGTGCTTTTGCCTGCCCCATTTTCGCCCAGGAGTGCGACCACTTCACCCGTGCCCAAGGTGAGGTCCACCCCGCGTAATGCCTTCACACCGGGGAACGACTTCACGATGCCCCGCATCGCGAGGAGTGGCACGGCTTCACTCATATCCCCATGACCGACTCGAGTGCCCGGCGCATCACCGCGGCGTCAGGGGTGAGGCCGGTCCAGTACTGCACGCCGACGATGCCTTGGTTGACCAGCATACCGAGGCCGTCGATGGCCCGACAGCCGCGAGCTTCAGCATCGTTCAGGAAACGCGTCCGCACGGGATTGAAGACCACATCGGCCACGACCATGTTTGGCTGGAGCGAATTCAAGTCGAGCTCCAGACGCGCGGCGGGGTCGTAGAGGCCGATGGAAGTACCGTTGATGACGATATCCGTTTCGGCGGGTACCGTGTAATCGCCTTTCCAGACGACAAGATGGGCGTCGATTTTAAGTTTCTCACGCAGGAGCGTGACCAGTTCGGCCCCGCGGGCCTCCGAGCGATTGACGATGGTAATCCGCTTGGTGCCGACGAGACCGAGTTCGACCGCAATGGCGCGGGAGGCGCCGCCCGCGCCGAAGAGGACAACGGACTTCCCTTTGGGGTTAACCGCGGTTTCCAGCGATTTCAGGAAGCCTTTCCCGTCGGTATTTTCGCCGATGAGCTTGTCGCCGCGGCGGACTACGCAATTAACCGCACCCATGACGGCAGCGGATTCGCCGAGGCCGTCGAGGTGGGGAATGACGGTGACCTTATGGGGAAGGCTGCAATTGAAGCCCCGGTAGCCCATCGCTTTGGCGCCACGTACGGCGGCACCCAGGTCGTCTGGTGTGACCTCCATGTTGACGTAGCGCCAGTGCAGGCCGTGATGGGCGAAGGCGGCCTCGACCATCGCGACCGTGGGATTGCCGGCGGCACCCTGCGACATGGAGCCGACGAGTTCGTGGAGAAAATTCTGTGAAGCCATGGGAAGATTAAGTATTTTAAGTTTATGGATAAGCCGAGGGGGAGGGTAGGCGTAACCCAGGTTACGCTGGCCCGGTTCGCGGCTCAGCAGGTTATTTCAGTTCGGAATCCTTCAAGCCGTCCGCCTTACGGTAAAGGCTGGTGGGGATGAGCATCTGCGCCGGGAGGGTTTCGCCTTTGGAGTGCCGGATGATCGCATCGACAATCTGGATGCCCATCTTGTCGGGGAACTGCACCGGGTCGGCGTAAATCTTTCCGTCCTTGATGGCCTGCTTGGCTTCAGGTTGTCCGTCGAACCCGATAATCACGACCTGCTGGGTCTTGCCCGCTTTTTCGAGTGCCCCACGGGCACCGAGCGCTGCGGGATCGCAATCCGCGAAGAAGCCGCGGAGGTCAGGGTTCGCTTGCAACGCATCTTCGGCCGCCTTGTAGCCAACGTCCTTGCCGGCGCCATTTTCCAGTTCAGCCACGACTTGGATCTTCGCCTTGCCGCTGGCGTTGTGAGCGTTGATCACCTCGTAGAAGCCTTTCACGCGCAGGCGGCACGATTCGGCCTGTTTGAAATGGAGGACGGCGACCTTACCGCCGGCCTGGCCGAGCGCTTCAATCATCGCCACGCCGGCTTCCTTGCCGCCCGCGAGATTATCCGTCGCAATCTGCGTCACAATCTTCACTCCGGGCTCATTGCACGGAATGTCTACGGTGAAGACCGGGATCCCCGCAGCGTTAGCTTCTTGGATGACGGGGACGATTGAACGAGATTCGCAAGGGCTGAGCACGATGGCGCTCACCTTCTTGACGATGAAGTCCTTGATTTGGTTGCCTTGTTTGGCCACGTCCTTGTCGGCGCTGACGACGATGACCTCATAGCCGCGGCGCTTGCCTTCGGCGATGATGTTATCGCCGATGACTTTGAAAAATGGGTTATCGAGCGTGAGCAGCGAGACGCCGATGGTGCCTTTGGATTTGGTCTCGGAGCTGGCGGGCTTGCCGCAGCCGGCAAGCAGCACGATGGCGCAGGTAAGCACCGTAAGGATGGAGCGAATCATGGGGGTAGGGGGGATTGTCGGGGTGGGGTCAGAGTTGTCCAGTCTTCAGGAATTCATGGCGGACGGGGCTCGTCACACGCTGGCCGGTGGTCGAAATGAACGTCACCTGTCCGGGGGCGAATTCAAGGGTCTTCACGTTTTCAAACCCGGCGGGAATCTTAATGACGCCCTGAATGTAGTTTACCGCGGTCGGTTTGGCGGCACTCAGCGCGACGGTGGTTGCGACGCCTTCTTTCGTGAGGGCGTTCTCTTTCATCGAGGGCAGGAGGCCATCGGCGAAAAAGGCGGTGACGTCTTCGAGGCCGAGGCAGTTATTACGTCCGTTCCACGGGTGGCCGTGGCGGCCGTGGAATTCCATCCAGAAGACTGCGCTGTTGAGCACGTCTTGATCTTTCAGAGAGAACCACACGTAGCCAGCCTCGGCGTAAGTGGCCGTCGTCCATGCAGGGGTGTGCGTCTTCGCCCAAGGCTCGTGAACGACCTGCACAAGGTCGGCGTAGCCGTAGGTGCCGGGGAGGCGGGTGAGGTCAGCGTCCGGGGCGTCTTTCCAGGCGGAAGGTACTTTGGCGAGGTCGGTCCATTTGGCGCCGGGCTGCAAGGCTTGGTACTCGCGATGTTTCGGTTCGCTGAAGAGCCCGGGATTCGTCATGCCGAAGCGGAATGCACTGGTGGCAATACGGACGGCCCCCTCTTTCTCCGGCATCGCAAGGGTCGCGTGGTGGCCGAGCGGTGCTTGTCCCGCGAAGCCCTCGATGAGGTCTCGGGAGTATATCGTATTCTGACCGTCGACGAGCGAGAGCTCTTTGGTCAGGCGTCCCTTCCGGACTTTGGTTTCAATGCCCAGCGTGAGTGTCGTGATATCGCCGGTCTTCTTGGTGCCCACGTGATGCCAAGCGTCACCGACAATCTCGCCGTGCGGCGGATGCTTTTCGCCCGCGACCGCTTCGTTGTTTCCACCGAAAGGCACGCAGAAGAAATCCCCGCGCAAGGAGATCAGTACTGGGGCTGGCATGGCCGAAGGGGTTTCGTCCTGCCAAGGGCTGACGTAGTAGGGCTTCACGGGCTTTTCCGAATCGCGGAAAAACGTCACCGGCGCCATGTGCCCGCCGGTCCGCGTGATGGCCAGCTCGACTTCTTTGGTTGCGACCACGAAGCAG